>NZ_LSJW01000148.1:0-3626 GCF_001557335.1 Microbacterium sp. CCH5-D1 | reverse complement strand
CACAAGAGGCGGGGACACAAGAAGGGGCGGATGCCGCAGCATCCGCCCCTTCTCGTGGTTCCGGGAGGTCACTCCCCGCTGGCGACCGCCAGGTCGGGGGTGCCGGAGATCGCGCCGCCGCCGGTGTTCACACCGACCGCGACGGGACCGCCATCGCGCGGGCCGTGCTCGAACAGGAACTGCCCGTCCTTCGCGTCGACCTTCACGTGGTCTCCGGAGTTGAGCTCACCGTGCAGGATCTTCTCCGACAGACGGTCCTCGACCTCGTGCTGCATCGCGCGACGCAGCGGTCGGGCGCCCAGGGCCGGGTCGAAGCCGATCTCGATCAGACGCTCCTTGGCGGCCTGCGACAGCTCGATCGTCATGTCGCGGTCCAGCAGACGCTCGCCGAGGCGCTTGGTGAACAGATCGACGATCTGCACCAGCTCTTCCTTCGACAGCTGCGGGAACACGATGATGTCGTCGACACGGTTGAGGAACTCGGGCTTGAAGTGTCGCTTGAGCTCTTCGTTCACCTTGCCCTTCATCCGGTCGTAGCTGGTCGAGTCGTTGCCCTCGATCTGGAAGCCGACGGGTCCGCCGGCGATGTCGCGCGCACCGAGGTTGGTGGTCATGATGATGACCGTGTTCTTGAAGTCCACGATCCGACCCTGACCGTCGGTGAGACGACCCTCTTCCAGGATCTGAAGCAGCGAGTTGAAGATGTCCGGGTGCGCCTTCTCGATCTCGTCGAAGAGGACCACACTGAACGGCTTGCGCCGCACCTTCTCGGTGAGCTGGCCCCCCTCTTCGAATCCGACGAATCCGGGAGGGGCACCGAACAGACGCGAGACGGTGTGCTTCTCACCGAACTCGCTCATGTCGAGGGAGATCAGCGCAGCTTCGTCGTCGAACAGGAACTCGGCGAGAGCCTTGGCCAGCTCGGTCTTTCCGACACCCGTGGGGCCGGCGAAGATGAACGAGCCGGAGGGACGCTTCGGGTCCTTGAGGCCGGCACGCTGACGACGGATGGTCTTGGAGAGGGCGGCGATGGCCTCCTCCTGACCGATGACGCGCTGGTGCAGCGCCTTCTCCATGAAGACGAGTCGGCTGGACTCCTCCTCGGTCAGCTTGAACACGGGGATGCCGGTCGCCTGGGCGAGCACCTCGGCGATCAGACCCTCGTCGACGACCGCCTGGGTCGCGACGTCGCCCGCACGCCACTGCTTCTCGAGGCGCAGACGCTCCGCGAGGAGGCTCTTCTCCTCGTCGCGCAGGGAGGCGGCCTTCTCGAAGTCCTGCTCCTCGGAGGCGACTTCCTTCTGCTCGCGCACGGCGGCGATCTTCTCGTCGAACTCACGCAGCTCGGGCGGGCTGGACAGGATCGACAGACGCAGACGTGCGCCGGCCTCGTCGATCAGGTCGATGGCCTTGTCCGGGAGGAAGCGGTCCGAGACGTAGCGGTCGGCGAGGTTCGCCGCGGCCACGATCGCGCCGTCGGTGATCTGCACCTTGTGGTGCGCCTCGTAGCGGTCGCGCAGACCCTTGAGGATGTTGATCGCGTGCGGCAGCGTCGGCTCGTTCACCTGCACCGGCTGGAAGCGGCGCTCAAGCGCGGCGTCCTTCTCGAAGTGCTTGCGGTACTCGTCGAGCGTGGTGGCACCGATCGTCTGCAGCTCGCCGCGGGCGAGGAGAGGCTTCAGGATGCTGGCCGCGTCGATCGCACCCTCGGCGGCGCCCGCACCCACGAGGGTGTGGATCTCGTCGATGAAGACGATGATGTCGCCGCGCGTGCGGATCTCCTTGGTGACCTTCTTCAGACGCTCCTCGAAGTCACCGCGGTAGCGGGAACCGGCGATGAGCGAGCCGAGGTCGAGAGAGTAGAGCTGCTTGTCCTTCAGCGTCTCGGGCACATCGCCCTTGACGATCGCCTGGGCCAGCCCCTCGACGACGGCGGTCTTGCCGACGCCCGGCTCGCCGATGAGGACGGGGTTGTTCTTGGAACGGCGGGAGAGGATCTGCATGACCCGCTCCGCCTCCTTCTCGCGCCCGATCACCGGGTCGAGCTTGTTGTCGCGTGCGGCCTGGGTGAGGTTGCGACCGAACTGGTCGAGCACGGCCGAGCCGCCCTGAGCGCCCGCCTGCGAGTCGTTGGTCTGCGCACCGACGGACGCCGGCTCGCGACCGGGAGCGCCGGAGAGCAGCTGGATGACCTGCTGGCGCACCTTGTTGAGGTCGGCGCCGAGCTTGACGAGCACCTGGGCGGCGACGCCCTCGCCCTCGCGGATGAGGCCGAGCAGGATGTGCTCGGTGCCGATGTAGTTGTGGCCGAGCTGGAGGGCCTCGCGGAGGCTGAGCTCGAGAACCTTCTTGGCGCGCGGGGTGAACGGGATGTGGCCGGTCGGCTGCTGCTGACCCTGGCCGATGATGTCCTGCACCTGCTCGCGCACGGCGTCGAGGGAGATGCCGAGCGACTCGAGCGCCTTGGCAGCGACACCTTCACCCTCGTGGATGAGACCGAGCAGGATGTGCTCGGTTCCGATGTAGTTGTGGTTGAGCATCTTCGCCTCTTCTTGGGCGAGGACGACCACTCGACGGGCTCGGTCCGTGAATCTCTCGAACATGCTGTGACTCCTTATTCGCACGGGGCGAAGCGCTGACACCTATGGCGTTCTCTGCGCCTGTACATCGAGAGTAACCACCGCGAACGGCACGTATGCCCGTGTTCGCCGTGGGCATACCGGAGGTTGACGGGGTTATCGACTGTCGTTATGTTAACGACAGTCGATAACAACGGGTCCGAATCGGACCACCGAGAAGGAGGCGCCATGACCGATGTACCGACCGCGACCAGAGCGGCGAGCCTGGTGGAGAAGACCGTGCTGGGTGTCATAGCCGGAGCCGCGGGAGCCATCGCGGTCGTCGATCTGATCGGCGCAGGCGTCCGCACCGCCGTCCTGATGACGGGCGAGTCCGTCACCGTCCCGTCGATGCCGCTGAGCACGGCCGAGGCGCCCGCAGTGCTCGCGGCGTCCTCGAACATCTCCGATGCACAGTACGACACCGTGACGCTCACCGCCTCCGGCCTCAGCCTGTCTCCCCGCCTCCTGCTCGCCATCGCCGATGCGCTCGCGGTCCTGGGCCCGATCGTGCTGTGCCTCGCGGTCACCTGGCTGTGCATCCGCCTCTTGATCGGTCGCCCCTTCGGCAGCGCGGCGACCTGGGGCATCGCCGTCGCCGCGCTCGCCGTCATGGCGGGCGGTCTGATGAGCCAGGCGGTGCGCGCGAACGCGTTCAGCGAGATCACCTCCGAGCTGAACCTCGTCTCCGCTGGCGTTCCGGCGTTCGAGATGTCGATCGACCTCGCCCCGTTCGGGTGGGGCTTCGCGCTCGTGGTCGTCGCCGGCGCGTTCGAGATCGGTCAACGCCTACAGCGCGACACGGAAGGACTCGTCTGATGAACACCACCGCAGCCGCAACCAAGGCCACCCGCTCCGAGACGGCGGACGCGATCGCCGTGATCCTCTACGCCGCCGCGGCTCTGGTCGCAGTGGCGTTCGCCACGATCCTGCGCGTCGCCGGCACCTTCCGCGACTCCGGGATCGCGTGGTCGATCCCGATCGACGAGCAGCCGATCTCGGCGACCA
>NZ_LSJW01000015.1:0-19988 GCF_001557335.1 Microbacterium sp. CCH5-D1 | reverse complement strand
TCAGGGTGCCGGTCTTGTCGACCGCGACGTGGCGGATCACGCCGAACCGCTCGAACACGGCCCCGGACTTGATGATCACGCCGAACTTGCTCGCTGACCCGATGGCGGCCACCACGGTCAGCGGGACCGAGATCGCCAGCGCGCAGGGCGATGCCGCGACCAGCACGACGAGTGCGCGGGTGATCCACAGCTCCGGGTCGCCGAGCAGCGACCCGATGATCGCGACGAGAGCGGCGAGGATCAGCACGCCGGGCACGAGCGGGCGGGCAATGCGGTCGGCGAGACGGGCGCGGTCTCCCTTCTCCGCCTGCGCCTTCTCCACCAGGTCGACGATCGTGGTCAGCGAGTTGTCCGTGCCGGCCGCGGTCGTCTCGACCTCCAGCGCCCCCGCGGTGTTGATCGCACCCGCCGACACGGCATCGCCGGGCTCGACCTCGACCGGGATCGACTCCCCCGTGATCGCGGACGTATCCAGGCTGGAACGTCCCGTGCGGACGACGCCGTCGGTCGCGATCCGCTCGCCCGGCCGCACCAGCATCAACTGACCGACAGCCAGGTCCTTCGCGGCGACCTCCACCGAGACGCCGTCGCGGCGGACGGTCGCGGTCTCCGGGACGAGCTTGAGCAGCGCCCGGAGCCCGCCGCGAGCACGGTCCATCACCTTGTCCTCCAGCGCCTCGGCGATCGAGTACAGGAACGCCAGGGCGGCGGCCTCCTCGACGTAGCCGAGGATCACCGCGCCGACGGCGCTGATGGTCATCAGCAGGCCGATGCCGAGCTTGCCCTTGAACAGCTTCCGGATCGCGCCCGGGGTGAACGTCGACGCGCCCAGCAGCAGACCGATCCAGAACGCCACCAGTGCCGGGATCTCCATCCCGGACCACTCCAGCGCCAGGCCGGTGAGGATGGCGACGCCGGAGAAGACCGGGACCATGATCCCGCGGTCCCGCCACCAGGGGTGCTCCGCCTCCTCGGCTTCATCGCCTATGACAGTCTCGGGCTCGTCGTGCTCGCAGCCGCACGCCGCGCTCACTCGCCTGCTCCCGTCCCGCAGCAGCCCGGCACGGTGCACGAAGAGTCCACGCAGGGAGCGTGCTCGTCGACAGCAAGCGTCACGTCCACCAGTGCGGTGAGCGCCGCCGCGAGGTGCGGGTCGGCGATCTCGTAGCGCGTCTGCCGCCCCTCAGGCTCGGCGACCACGATGCCGCAGTCGCGCAGACAGGTCAGGTGGTTCGAGACGTTCGAGCGGGTCAGCTCCAACTCGCGCGACAGCACGGCCGGATAGCTCGGGCCGCCGAGCAAGGTCATCAGGATCCGGGAACGCGTCGGGTCCGCCATGGCCCGGCCGAGCCGGTTCATGACGTCGAGGCGAGAAGCAATAGTCAGCATGCACTGATTTATACAGTGCTTGCTGACCCACTCAGCCCCGGTCGGGTAGCCGCTTGCTGGCGCCGTCCAGCCGGTCGGCTCGAGAAGGCGTCGCGCTGCGGCATCGGTGAGCTCCGGCCACCCGGAGAACAGTCGCACGTGTCCCCACTCGGACACGGCAGCACCGGCCGAGCCGCCCCGCTCGACGACCACGGCGTCAACGCCGCGTTCGGTCAGGTGGGCGGCTGCAGCCAGGCCCTGCGGACCGGCACCGATGACGACGACAGGAAGCTCAGACATCACATCTCCTCAGATCGAAAAACTTCAATACGAGAACACTCGCTTACCTATCGAAGTTTGTCAATACGTGTCAGACTATCCGCATGAGCCTTCCCGTGACCATCGAGCAGAGCACGTGCTGCGTGCCGCGCATCACCGCATCGATCACCCCCGAGGAGGCCGAGCGTTCCGCTCGGGTGTTCAAGGCCATCGGTGATCCGACCCGCGTGATGCTGCTCTCCCTTATCGCCGGCACCGAAGGCGGCGAGGCCTGCATCTGCGACCTCATCGAGCCGGTCGGATTGTCACAGGGGACGGTCTCGCACCACATGAAGCTCCTCACCGACGCCGGGCTTGTCACCCGCGAACAGCGCGGGAAGTGGGCGTACTTCGCGCTCAACGACGGGGCGCTCGAGGCGGCTGCGGATGCGCTGCGACCTGCCGCGCTGGGCAGTGCGAACTAGTAGTCATCGACGCACGGCTGGGTAGTTCGACCAGATCCCGCCGGCTTTGCTCTTACGCCGGTCCGCCGTGTGGTTGCCGATTCCGATGACGTCGGCAACCACGGCCGAGGGCATCCGCATGCTCAGCAGGTTCATCCGGGTCTCGCGTGACACGCGTGGACGGATCCCGAGTTCCGTGAGGCGCAGCCTGATGTAGGCCGCAGTCATGTGAGCGCCGGGCGAGAGTCCCTCGAACAGCCAGCTCGATTCCCCCGCGGCGTATCCCCGTCGCGGCGCGGCGGAGAGGTGCCGTCTGACGATGTCCCCGACCCGGTCATCGAGCACGACGGGCGTGACCCCGAACCGCACGGTCACCTGCGCCCCGGTGGCGTCTACTCGGTCGCGAGTCATACTGACGGCGCGTCCGAGGATCTGCGCATAGAGGAGCATGAACAGCCCTGCCACGCGCACTTCCAGTTCCACATCTTCTCCGTTGAGCAGAAGGTCGATATCGCGCCACAGCTCCTCCTCGGTCACGTTCGACATCGTGTTTCGTGCAGCCCGGACGTTGGTGGCGAGGTCGCCCGTCAGCCGCGTCTTGGTCGCCCACCGCACGAAGTGCTCCACGGGCTCTCGCGTCTTGACGCGGGCGATGTAGTGATCGAGCGTGCGTTGATCAAGGTCACTGACGGCGAGCCCGCGAGCATCCATCCAGGTCAGGAACCGGACGACCGCGGCCAGTTTCCCGCGCTGGCCGATGAAGGCCTCGTTGGACAGGTCTCGATCGCGGTCTCGATAGCGCCTGTGAAGCTTGGGCAACACGTCCCATCTGTAGAAGCGGCGGAGCTTGTTCCCGGTCGGGCGCTCGAGAGTCGCAGCCACCGCGGCAACGTGCAGCGTGAGCTCGTGCTGCAGCACGTGGATGTTCGGCAGCACCTGGGCTTCGATGAGCAGACGCCGGAAATACCGCGTTGCTGGCCTTTGCTGGAGTTGATCAAGAGACGAGTGATCAACGGGCAGCGCGCCCGTGGCCATGCCGCGCAGGGTCTCTGTGACGTGCGGCCGCCGCAGCCAGCGCACCACCGAACGCGGGTCCATCGGCGCGTTCGCAAGGTACACGCGAAGCCTGGTCAGCTCGATCGGAGCCGATCCCTTGGGTCCGATGAGCTCGTCCAGTCGTGCCTGCAGCCGGCATCGCCCGCAGTGCGTTCCGGTCAGGAACTCCTCACTGCCGCACGTGCGGCACGCGAACCGTGGCGGGTGTCCGGCGCAGATCGCACAGGTGATCACGCCTTCATCGGTGCGAAATGCGAGGACTCGGATGTTCCCGCACAACGGACACTCTGACGGGTTCCTGCGGAGCGCGCTGTAGCAGACGTTGCAGATCTTCTCGCCGAGCAGCGAGTAACGGCCCGCGCTCGAACGCCCGCAACGGTCACACGTCTGTGACGGCGTAGCCGTCATCGGCCTGGATCGGCGGGACGATGAAGTCGCGCACGCACAGGACGAAGGTCCCCGATCGCCGTGTCACGCCCCCGCCCAGTGCCCGTCTTCTTCGCCGCTGCCGGTCGCGCCACGACAGTGATGAGGTCGTTCGGCTGGCATCCGAAGATGCGGCACAGCGCCGCAAGAACTTCGACGTTCAACCGCTCCGGTGCTTTGGTGACCAGTCGATACACCTGCTCGCGGGACAAGACGATGCCCTGCTCGCGCAGCGGCGCGAGCAGCTCCGTGGTCTGGAACATCCCAGCCTCGGCCATCAGAGCACGCAGGTGCCAGTCGATCGGCCCCTTCGAGTCAGTCCCCATCACGGTCCTCCGTGTTCCTCTTGAGCGCATCAGCGAGCACCCGGTTCTTATAGTCGTCCCCGACAGACGTGTAGATCGCCGTCGTCGAAGCGAACGTGTGGCCCACCTGATCCTGCACGAACTTCTCGCTGTAGCCCCACTCGATGAGGTTCGTCACATAGGTGTGCCGCAGCGAGTGCAGAACCAGCTCTTCCGGAAGTCCGGCTTCGTCGCGCAGCTCGGCGAAACGGTCGTTCAGGTAGCGGCCACCGATTCTGGTCCTGCGCTCCGTCGGCCAGAGGATGTCCGTCTCCCAATCACCGACCACCCGCGGCCGGCCCTGGTCCACCCAATGGGTGAGGCCGTCAACGACCCAGTCGAACTCGGGCAGAGTCAGCACGGTCCGTCGCTTCGGACCGGTGCCCCGACTGCCCTTCCCGTGCCGGACATACACCGCTCCGAAACTCCCGAACCCCGGGGCCACCGGGTTCGACCGCAGATCGGCAACGTCGAGCCCAATGCACTCGGAACGCCGCAGCCCAAAGGCGTAGATGGTCTTGAACATCTGCGCGTTCCGGAGCGCAGCAAGCGCACCCTTCCTCCTGGCACGTACGATCGCCTCGACCCGAGCATCCGCAGCATCGAAGAACCGCTCCAGCTCATCGAAAGTGAGGGCACGTCGCCCGGGATCCCCCTCATGGTCGAGCAGGTGCGAGATCGTGTTCCAGTCATGGCAGATCTGCTGCGGCGCATCCCCGAACCGAGCCAGACACTCCGCCTGCCAGCCGTACCGCGGGTCAGTGAGGAAGTCGCAGAACAGACGGATCCTCGTCTGATACCCCCGAATCGTTGACCGCTTCAAGGGACCCTTGCCGGGTCGCACGCGCACTGAATAGTCCTCGAGATCCCGCGGCTGCCACTGCCACGGGTACGCCGCGCAGAACTCGGCGAAATCCTCGATGAACCGCCGGCGCGAATCGATGGTGGTGGAGCCTGCCCCGCTTTTCCGGACACCTGAGTTGAGGCGATGATCGTCTCGGAAGGAGTCCGTGAGATGCCTGCTGCTCACCCACCGGAGTTCCGGCGTCGAGCCCTCGACCTCGTCGCCCAGGGCAACCCTGTCGGTCAGACCGCTCGTGATCTCGGGATCAGCGAGTCCTGTCTGCGCAACTGGATGAAACGCGACGTGGTCGATTCTGGCCGCAAGCCCGGCGTCACGACCGATGAGCATAAGGAACTCGTCGAGCTGCGTCGCCGGAACCGGGTGCTGGAGATGGAGATCGAGATCCTCAAGCGGGCGTCGGCGTACTTCGCGCGGGAGAACGTGCTCCCAAAATAGGGTTCCGGCTGGTCCAGGAGCTCGCCGCGGACGGGATCCCCGTCGCGGTGGCCTGCCGGTTCCTGAACGTCTCAACCTCCGGCTACTACGACTGGAGAGATCGGTCGCCGTCGCCCCGAGCCATCGCAGATGCGGAGCTGACGACCACGATCCGTCGCATCCACGCCGACTCCCGCGAGACATACGGGGCGCCGCGCGTACTCGCCGAGCTGCGGCTCGGGCTCGGCGTTCACGCCGGCCGCAAGCGCGTGGCCCGGCTGATGCGGCTGGACGGCCTCGTCGGGGTGTCACACCGTCGGAAGCGCCGTGGATGGAAGCCTGACACTGCCACACACGAGGATCTCGTGAAGCGGCAGTTCCGAGCGGACGCGCCGAACCGGCTCTGGTTCTGCGATATCACGCAGCACCGCGCGAAGGATGGGTGGGTCTACTGTGCCGCCGTGCTCGACGCGTTCAGCAGGCGGATCGTGGGGTGGTCGATCAGCGACCGGATCACCGCGGAGATCGTCATCGACGCGCTCGAGATGGCCCGCTGGCGACGCCGCCCCGACCCCGGAACCGTGGTTCATGCCGACAGGGGAGCGCAATACACCTCCTGGCTCTTCGGTCACCGACTCAGGCAAGCCGGCCTGCTCGGATCGATGGGGCGCGTCGCCTCTTCCGTTGACAACGCCCTCATCGAGAGCTTCTGGTCGGTCATGCAACGCGAACTCCTCGACCGCACAACCTGGGACTCCAGGACCCAGCTCGCGTCCGCAATGTTCGAGTGGATCGAGGGCTTCTACAACCCCCGCCGCCGACACTCCGCTCTCAACTACCTCAGCCCCGCCGACTACGAAGCCCTTCACACCACCGCCGAAATCGCGGCATGATCAACAAACAGAACCCGTCCGGAAAAGCGGGTCAAGCTCCGGTCGCCTGCAAACCGCGACTTGTCTGCTGGTTCGCCCAGCCATCCAGCATCGACTTGAAGACGTACTTCCCCTCATCGAGGGCGACGACATTTCCTGTCAGCCGCAGCGAAGAGCGACCATCAACATCTGAACCAGAACGCACCCCTCCATGGTTGCAGCAGTTGCATCATTGTTGCAACCACTCTCCATGATCTTCACCCGCAGAGGCTGTTGGACACGTTCGTGAAGCACCACCCCAGCAGGCAAGAAGGTGACTTGGTAGCCGAATCACCCTTGTCGGCACCATACGCGACAGCCACGCCGCCCGTGATCCACTCCTGGGCTCGGCGGCCAGCTCCCGCCGAGCCTCCTGCCGCGACCGAGAAACTCCAGATCAACCATGCAATCGCAAGCAAGTGATGCATCTGATGTCGATACTGCTTGGTCCTTTGTTCATCGCGAATCGTCCGCACACGCTGCGAGGGTACCCGCAGGTCGGACGGGCAGTGCTGATGTCCGGCTATCGCGGTGCGCCCCACCAGGGAGGAGGGGCGACGATATCGAAGTCATCCGCCCCCGCATCGTGCAGGTTGTCTAGGAGTGCTTGTCTCACTCCGAAAGTCCAATGCTGCTCTTCTGGCCTAAGTGAAAAGCAGTCGTCATCGCCGGGTCGACCGAAGATGACGAGACCGTGGTAGCGCTGGGACGCAGTCCCTGAGGGGGCAGGTACCGTCACGGGGAACGTGGAGTATCCCGTGGCGCCCGACTTCGACAAGACGTTAACGAATCGGTCGCTAGCGATTTTCGTCGGTCCGGTCGTCCACAAGAGATCGCCAAATCTCTGGCCCTTGTTCAATCGAGAAAACTGAGGCTGTTGTGTGCGTTCGGAGAGCCGTCCCCACTGAAGATCATGAAGAAACTGTGAGTGGTCGGAGGCGCTCTCATTGGGCGGCCACTTGATCCCGATCCATGCGTAGCCCCTTCCAGAGCGGGCTTGGATGAAGGCTGCTTTTAACATGTGTAAACGAAGAATCCGACGAGGGATCTCATGTAGGCCAAGATCTCGTCCTGCGGTGCGCTGGCTGAGGCTGCAAAAAACTCGTCCCATTTTGCGTTGTAACTTGCCGCTTGACTCTGATGATTTGTGGGGACTCCCGGCTTCGAACACCACCAGAGCCCGTACTGGGGATCATCGATCATTAGGCCGGCTTGCTCGAACACGGCGCGGTACTTCTGTGGCAGTTGATGGTGCGCCTGGTAGTCAGGATTGTCTTGCTTGGTTCGGGTCACGAGGTTGTCCCGGAAGTTTGCAGCTGTGAACGGTTTTCCAACCCACAGCGGGACCATCTTCATCTGAGTCGGGACGCCCGCCTGCGTCATCTCGACCCAGAAGTATCCTTCCTGCGTCAACGGGATAGGACCAGTCGGTTTGGTGCAAGCGGCTGGCACCGCGACTACAGATGCGACCCGAACCAGCTGACGCCCGCCCGCCGGTCGCGAGGTGTCGGGAGGTACAACCACGGTTTGTTGTGCGCTGTGCGCCTCGGGGCGATTGGGTGAATAACAGACGATGCCGAACGTGATGGTGACGTTGGCGGCGCTGGTGGTGGAGTTGTTTCCAAGGCCCACGCTGACGGGGGCTAGCAAACCGGGATAGACGACGGGTGGTGCCGCGAGAACATGGCCATCGGTCAGCGCGAAAGAACCCGCAGCGTGGGCGGGCGAGGCGATGCCCAGTGAACCGAGGGCCAATAAGGTCGCGGCCAACGCTGCTGGGATGATGTGTCGTCTACGAGTCCCTGATTTCACGAGCCTGGCCCTTCATTGGCGCGGGCCGAATCAGGTTGATTCGTGCGAGCATCCGCACACGCTGCGAGGGTATCCCCTCGGGCGGCGGCGGTCAGGGGGCGGACTGGGTGATGTCGATGCCGGTGAGGCGGCGGATGTCTGCCACCAGGTTCGGGTAGCTCCTGCTGTCACTGGGGGTGTGCGGAATGGTGATGAGCACCCCGGGCCGGTCGGGATGGAGCGCCTTGCGGTGGCCGCCCCGCGGCGCGGTGATCTGGAAGCCGTGACCGCGCAGCAGCTGCTCGAGCTCGGCGGTGGTGGTTGGCATCCGCCGTGAAGGTCCGCCGCCGGCGCGTCTCGCGCGGCGAAGCGGTGTGATGTCGGGGTCGACCCGCACGAGACCGACGATGAGGGCCTGGTCGTCGTCGGGGACGATGACGCCGAGGTCTCCGCGGATGTACAGCGTCCCGTTGTGCTGGTGCGTGGGCTCGGTGGAATGCGGTGAGGAGATCGCACGGTCGACGTCTGAGACGTCAATACCGAGCTCGAGGATCTGAGCCCCCGCTTTACGTGAGAGCCGGCGCCCTTCCGGCGTGCTCCGAGCCGCGGCCGCGGCGACCGCCCGGGGAGCGACACGCGCGGCGATCTGACGGGGAGTGGGTAGGCCAGAAGTCATGTGCTCGCGTTGATCGTTTCGTCGAGGGTCAGGGCATCGCCGGTGAGAGGCGCCAGAACAGCCACGCCAGACCGTGCAGGGTGAGCGGGAGCAGCAGACCGGTCACGATGCCGGCGACCGCGAAGACGTAGAACTCCGCGGCGACGAATGCGATCTGATTGAAGAACGGTGCGAGGGCCAGAGCGACCCACTGCAGCGGCGTGATGGTGTGGAGTCTGCCGCCGTTGCCGCTCACGATCAGCATTGCGAGGAACACGGCCGTGATCGCGATGCCGAAGAGCAGCCAGGTCATCGCGGTGCCGGCGACGATCGAGAGCGCCAGACCTGCGATCCCGCCCACGATGGCGACGATCGAGAGTCGTGTGTTGTTGAATCGGCGTGCCTTGTCGCCCCATACGTAGAGACGGGTGCTCCACGCGGAAAAGTCGAGCCGGCCGCCGGCTGCCTCGGTCATGATCAGATTCCCTTCTCGTCGGGGTCAGGTACTCATATAGGCCGCGGCACCCCGCCTTCGCGGACACGACGCCGGCTGTGGATTGTGGGAATGGCGGATGCCGGCGAAGTCCTACGCTCGGGCGATGGACGACGCGATGGAGGCGCAGGTGCAGCCGCGCTGTCGCGACTGCCGGGTGGTGATGCGCGATCGTGCCGGAGGATGGGTGTGCCCGGAGTGCGGGTGGGTGATCCCGGTCGACCAGTCGATCGCGGCGCCGGTGTTCACCGGGCCGTCGATCTGGGGCGGCTGACCCGGGGCGACTAACCGGCCAGCTTCGCGGCGATCGTGACCAGCAGCGCCGCGGCGACCAGGTAGGGGCCGAACGGCAGGCGCGTGTCGGCACCGGGTGCGCGACGTCGACGGGCGAGCAGGATGCCGGCGTGCGGGATGGCGAGGATGTAGCCGGCGACGAGCGCGTAGAGCGGCAGCATCCAGCTGAACCATCCGGCGAGCAGCCCGATTGCGAGGAACAGCTTGATGTCTCCCGCGGCGAGGGTGCCAATCAGGGCGATCGCTGCGGCGACAGCGAAGATCACCGCGGCGGTGGTGACCGCCTGAGCCAGTAGCTGCCACTGCCCGGTCGTGGTCGCGAGCCCCGTCCAGTACCCCAGGAGCGCTGCCGCCAGCGGGAAGGTGCCCGCATTCGGCAGTCGGCGGGTTCTGCCGTCAATGACGGCTAGAGGCACGCCCACGGCCGCGAACACTGCGATAGAGCCCCACTCCCCCACCCCGAGGTGCGATTCGGCCGCGAGAGGCGCTGTGAGCGCCGCTGAGAGCCCGAAACCTGCCACGAGGGCACCGAGGCACCACCACAGCAGCCGAGGAGCCGCAGAACGGCGCTGCGGCTCCTCGGTGCGTGCGGGGTGTTCGGTCACCATGGCGTCGGGATCAGCTGGCGACGGCGTGCCGCCGGCGCAGCTGCTCGATGAGCTCTTCGGTCTCGGGCTCCGGCTCGGCGTAGTCCGGGTCGATCTGCGTCAGCGCGTGCTCGAGTTGCGTGACCAGGCGCTCGACGCCGGCGCCGTCGCCGGCCATGTGCTCAGCGCGCAGCGCGTCCCGCCAGAAGACCTCGTTGATCGGGTCGACCATGCGGCCGATCGCGGCGGCCATGCGGGCGTTGCGGGTGTTGCCCTCGCGCAGCGCCCTGGTGGCGAGCTCGTGGGCGGCGTCACCGATCGCGGCGATCATTTCCTGGCGCAGCGTCTCGGCCCACACGTAGTACTTCTCCTTGACGCCGGAGATCGGCTGACCCTTGACCAGGCCGAGGGCGCGCACGAGGTTCTCGGTCGTCGCGGCGGTCGGATCGGTGCCGATCAGGGCGAGCCATTCGTCCCAGTCGCTGGTGAACGTGTCGGTGAGGGCGTAGACGCCCTTGGTGGCTGGGACGAGGTAGCTGTGTCCGGCGCGGTCCTTGCCGAGCCAACGCCGCGCCGCCGTGGTGAGGCGGTTGCGCGACGACGTGCCGCGGGCAGGGTCGCTGCCAGGCCACAGCGCGTCGTGCACCTGCTCGGTGCTGGCCTCCGGGTGGGTGGCCACGAACGCGATGAGCTCGATCGCGCGCAGACGCTGCGAGTTCCACTGCTGCGCGTTGCTCGGCGCTTCACCCTGCGGGTTGAGCACGGTGACCGGCCCGAGCAGCTGCAGCCGCGGCGAGCGGAGGTCGACGATCGGCGCGAGGGTGCTCAGATCGTGAGCGGTGTCGTCGACGGGGATCGCCGCGGTCCCGACCGTGTCTGCGATCGGAGCCTCGTCGGCGACGGCGGTCTGCTCGAGCACCTGGTCGACGGGAGCCGCGTCGACCAGGTGCTCGGCGGGAAGCTCCTCGGCGTCGACGGCCGTGCCGTTCGGGTCGAGCTCGGCGGTCTCAGCCTCCGGGTAGGTAGGAGCTTCGTCTGTGGCGCCCTGGAAGATCTCGTCGAGCTCGACTTCGGCCGACGCCGAGGAGTGCTCGACGGCGGGCTGGTCGTTGGCGACGGTGAACAGGACGAGGATGCGGGCGTACTCTTCCGCGGTGACGACCTGCGGGGTCAGTGGCAGGGTCGCGCCGTCCGTGTCCGGGATCTCGAGCTCGGCCGTCGTGCGGTCCTGCAGACGGAAGTTCCAGCCCCCGGCCAGGTGGCCGGCGGAGATCGCGGCGATCCCCACGCGCGGCACACGGCTGACAAGCTCGGCGAGCTCGAGCCGGGTGTGCTCATCGGGAAGCTGGCCGAGCACGATGATCTCCGGGGTCCACGACTCCGCCAGGGGGCCGGCGGTGCGCGCCTGCTCGAGGCTGGTGATCCCGGCGTCCTCGAGCGCCGCGGTGACCTCCTCGGCCTGTCCGCGCAGATCCCGGATCAGCGCGTCGACGTCGTCGACGTGACGGACCCTGCCGGAGCCGACCGCGTCGGGCAACCCCGCCGCGACACCGACGAGGGTGACCTGCAGGTTCTCCGCCCAGGTGCTGGTCGCGAGCTCGAGGGCCAGAGCGGTCAGCGCCGCCTCCTCGAGCTCGGGGGTGCCGTCGATGTTGAGCGAGCCGAGCTTCTCGAGATCCACGAGCAGGTGGGCGTGGTTCTCGTCGTGGCCGAGGGTAACCAGCGCCGGGTATGGCGCAGACGGGGTGCGCTCGAGCGGGGCGAGGTCATCGAAGCCGATCGACCACGCCATCTCGTCGGGGGTGTCCTGACGGAACGGTGCGGGCAGCTGCGCAGGCTCGTCGAGGAAGACCGAGATCTCCTCGGCCGACAGCCGCAGTGCGTACAGGGCCGGGAGGGTGGCGCCGGTGTCCTGCGCCCACACCGCCAGCATCCGCAGCGCGTGGTCGACGGCATCCATCCCCTGCGGGTTCTCCACGGCGCGAAGCTCGAGCTCGACGGTGGAGATCTCCTCGGCGGGCATCGCGATGCGCTGGCCGGGTTTGCGGTTGCGGCGCTGCTGGATGCGACGCAGACCGAGGAAGCTGAGCAGCCCGGCGGCGAGTACCCCGCCAATGCCGAGCGTGCGCCAATCGGTGACGACGTCGGCCCAGTCGGAGGCGTCGCTCGCTTCGGCGGCCTCGTCGACCTCCGCCGGCGCGGGCGCTGCCTTGGCAGGTGCGCTCTCCTGCGGTGCCGGCGCCGTCTCAGCCTCGCCGCCATCGGTCACGAAGCCGAGACCGGTGTCGGCTTCCGCGCCCTCGGCGGGGTCGCCGGCCTCGCCGGCGCCGCCCGTCTGGTCTGCGGTGTCCTCGGTCGTCGACGAGCCTTCGCTGCCTACACCCTGATCGGCGGGCGGTGTGGACGGTGCGGGAGCCTCGGCCGGCGCCTCGGTGACCGCCGCGGCCGCGGCGACGTCGGCGGCGGGGATGGCGACCGTCCATCCGGGCACGATGAGGTTCGGGTCGGAGATCTGCCGCCCGTCAGGCTGAGTGATGTCGCGGGAGGCCTCGTAGATCTCGGTGTACCGCTCCCCCGAGCCGAGCTCGTCTGCGGCGATGTCCCAGAGAGTGTCCCCGGAGACGACGGTGCGCTGCTCCTCGCCGGCCGGTGTCGCGCTGGCAACGTCGGCGGCGGCCGCTTCCGGGAGCTCGAGCACCATGCCGGGGTCGATGCCGTCGCGCTGCCCCACGGTGTAGCCGCCGGGCTGCGGGCGGTCGCGGTTGAGGTCGACGATCTCCTGGTAGCGCTGACCGTCGCCAAGGTGCTGCTCGGCGATCGCCCACAGCGAGTCGCCGGCCTTCACGGTGTAGGTCTGCGCGGCCGCCGGCGCCTCCTCGGCCGTGGCGGGCGCCGGTGCGCTTTCAGTTGCGGAGGAGGGCTGGTCGGTGTAGCTGGTGAAGCTGGCTGACACGCTCACGGGGGCGACGTCGGCCGCGGTCGGAGTGGCGGCCATGGCGGCGTTCGGCGCGAAGATCGCGATGATGGCGGCGATCAGGACGCCGGCAGCCTTCTGCTGCACTCCCAGACCGGGCAGCTTCATCCGCTTCACGCCGGGGCCTGACGTGGCGATCCGCAGCTGGTTCGGGATCTCCGCGAGGTAGCCGATCGCGAAGGTAGCCCACGCGGCCCACGCGATGAGCGGGATGACAGTGCCGACCAGGAACTCCCCGCCGTAGTCGGGCATCGTCAGCGCCGACATCAGGCGATCCCACGAGGGGATCGGATTGCCGGCCAGGAAGACCAGCGCAGCAGGCAGACCCACCAGCAGCGCGGCAGACAGGATGAGAGCTCCGAGCCCTGCGGTGATTCGCCTCACGGTCGTCTCCTCGATTTCAGCGTCAGCGCCCGCGCGGTGCGGGTCCTACGTCATATAGGCCCCACAGCTGGCGGTTCGCGGACATCTGGCTTTCACCCGCCGACGTTGACGGTCTGCAACTCGTTGACCTCAAGCGGGACCGAGCTCGAGGTCGTCAGGTTGATCGTGCCGCTGGGACCGGCGACGGAGGTCCACTCCACAACCCACTGGCTCGTCGGGGTGACGGTGTAGCGATCGCCACCCTGAGACTCCGAGGTCGTGCGGTAGCGATAGCCGCAGGTCGGCGAGTCGGTCACGCCGTAGCCGGTCGTGTACGCGGTTCCGGTGCCGCCGCAGACCTGCGAGCCGCCGTCACCCATGTCCCACCGGACGGAAGTCACCCGCGCGGTGGCGGTGATGGTCTGCCCGCCGAGGGTGGCCGTCTCGGTGTACGGTCCCCACGTCAGCGGCTGCGGGTTCTCAACCCAGAGCCACACCGGCACGCCCACGTAGGAGCGGCGGTGGCCCCAGGCCGGGTTGACCTCGGGCGCCATGCCGATGTCGATCCCGCGCAGCTGGAAGGTCGAGATCAGACGCTCTGCAGCGACGCCGGGAGGCAGAACCTGCAGGCCAGGCGGGACCGTCTCGGACCAGAAGTTGGTCTCCTGGCCGACACCAGGCGAACCACCCGGCGTCGGGTTGAACATGATGCAGCCGTAGTAGCCGGCCTTGTCGGAGTACCCCGGCGGGCGTGCCGGCCAGGCGCCGTCCTTCATGAACACGTAGCACTGCCGAGTGTTCGACCAGTACGACGTCGAACCGCCGCAGTCGATGATCGCGTAGAACCGTTGATAGCTGCCGCCATCGAAGACGCGGATGTCGGCCTCCGTCCAGCCCAGCTGCAGCAGCGCCGACTGCGAGTTCTCGTAGTAGCAAGTCGGCGCACCAGGCGTCCACCCGTTGCTGTCCGGGTTCGGTGCCGGGTCAGAAGGAACGCTCGAGATCGTGATGTAGCAGCGGTTCAGTTCATCGCAGTAGACGCCGCCAGCGGCCTGAGCGGGCGCAGCAGCAACAAGTGTGCCCGCCACCAGTGCGACGATGGCGGCGAGTGCGGCTATCCCTCGTCTCAGCATGTGGTGCCCAAGCTGATGCGGTCATTGACGAGCCACGTCTTGCTATCCGCGTCGTAGATGACATGGAACTCGACTTCATTCCGCGGATTCGGATTCGTCATGGCAGGGGTGCCGTCTGCAGTGGTGGTGATCCGCTCGGAGGCATCAAAGCATCCGGGAACGATCACGAGACCGTTGGCGATGCCTTCGTACTCCTGTCCATATGCGGTCGAGGGTTCGAAGATGAGCCTGCCTTCGACGGTGGCCTGTCCCTCGATGCTTTCGCCGTTCTCGTTCAAGATGGGTCCGTTGGCGGTGCGGGCAGCATCGGCCTGAGCTTCGGCAAGGGTGCGCCCTGTGGCAACCGCCTCGAAGAGCTCGGGAGTGTGGCCGCCGTTGGCGTCCACCTGCGCCCAGGTGTCGAGGAGCAGGTCGATCGTGGCTTCTGCCTGACTGATGGCCTCGTCCTCGTCGGCGGGTGCTTCGCCCGTGATGGAGGTCGCAGACGGCGTGGGGGTGGGGGTTTCGCTCGCGCTGCCGCTGGGGTTAGGAGTGCCGGTGCCCGTGCAGGCGGTCAGCGTCAGTGCGGCAGCGATGATGCCGGCGAGGGCGAGGCGCTTGGTGCTCATGGGGGGCTGCTCCTATTGGGTGATGATCTCGGCGGTGGCGGTTGCCTCGGCGGGGAGGGTGGCGATGCCGATGATGGAAACGAACTTGGTGCTGTACGACGTTTCGACGCTAACGGTGATCCGGTTCCCGACGACGTTTACGGTGCCGGTCATGCCGGAGGCTTCGATGTAGTCGGTCGCAGCGATCTGTGCCCGGGTGTTGTCGAGGCTGATGCCGCCGTTGGAGACGACCTGCGCGGCGACGGCGTTGGCGGCGGCGCGGCTGGCGCCGGAGGCGATGGCTTGTGCGTTCTCGTTGGCCTGAATCTTCCCGGCGCCGTCGACGACGAGTCCGACGATGAGGACGAGGGCGGGAACGAACACCACGAAGAACGGGGTGATGGAGCCGCGTTCGTCGTCGCGGAGCTTGCGGAGCAGCTGGCGGATGGTGGTCACGGGTCAGCCTCGCTCTCGGTAGGCGTCGACGGGTGAGGCGGCCGACGAGCTCATGGTCCGGCTTCCGGGGATGCCCGGGAGGGTGATGTCGGCGAGGCTCACGTCGCAGTTGACGGCGGCGGAGACGGTGCCTGTGGTGCCGATGGCGGTGTTGAGTCCGCTGGCGTCGACGTTCACGGTGAGGGTCGTGCAGTTGATGCCGGACTGGCTCATCGCGCGGCGTGCAGCGTCCTCGGCGTTGGTGACCGCAGTGCTGGCGTCTCGGGAGAGCGATGCGGCTCGCGCGGCGGCGTAGGCGGCGCTCTGGGTCGCGTTGTCGGCGAGGGCGGTTCGGCCGCCGGCGACGAGGACGAGGATCAGCATCGCGATCACGGGCGCGATGATGACGATCTCGGCGGCGTTGGAGCCGCGCTCGTCGGCCAGGAGGCGCTGGCGAAGGCGGGTGATCATGGCACCCACCTTTCGACGGGTCCGGTAATCGTCCTGGTGACGGCCGTGTTGACTCCGGGAAGCAGGCTGGGGGTGACTGCGGTGACTGTTGCAGTCACGTCGGTGGCGGTGCGGGTGACGTTCACCGTGACGTTAGTGAGCATTCCGCCGACTTGTTCGGCGGTGGCGGTGCCAGCAGTGATGCCATCCGCGGTGGTGGCGTCGTAGAGGCGGGCGGCCTCGTAAGCGTTGACAGCGGATGCGTGGACCAGGTTGGTGCCGTGATACCAGAGCCCTCCCTGCACGATCGCGAAGATCAGCAGTAGCAGCGCCGGCATGACGATGGCCATCTCCGCGGTCTCGAAGCCGCGCTCGTCTCGCCCCGCCCGCCGGAGCGGACGGAGGAGACGAGCGCGCGTCGAAGCCATGGTCAACAGATCAGTTACTGGGGAGGAGGTTGATCTGCCCCGTGACCCATGCGGTGATTAGTCCGATTGCGGTGCCCGCTAGAAGGACTGAGCCGACGACCAGGAAGATCTTTTCCGCGGTTTCGAGGCCCTCTTCGGGCTGCTCGCTGAGCTCGCGGTAGCGGCCCTTTGCGGCCTCCACGGCGAGGGTGATGCGCTCGGTGGTCTTGCTCATTTCTCTCTCTTTCCGGGGTTGGGTGGTGCGTGGACTGCGGTTTTGAGTTGGAAGTCAACTATGGGTGTGCGTCTTGGGGAGGCGTTACTTCATATAGGCCGCTCACCTGGCTGTTCGCGGACATGGCTCTTATGTCGCGAGGAGATTCAGGATCAGGGGGGTGATGATGATGCCCACGTAGACGAACAGGGTGGTCGCCAGAGGCATCTGCATCCGCTCGCTCGCGCTGTTCGCTTTCTCGTGCTCCTCGGCCAGGAGCTTGTGCCGGAGGGTCTTTCCCCTCGATCTGAGTGTCTCATATATCGATGCGCCCTCCTCCCCCGAAAGTCGGACGATCTTGGCGACGTCGGCGAGATCCGGCACGTCGATCTCGTCGGAGAGGGTGCGCAGTGCGTCCCAGGGAGCGACGCCGGCGTAGCGGGCTCGGGTGAGTTCCTGGCGGATGCGGACGAACACCCACGACCGTCCGACGTCGGCGGAGGTCTCGAGTGCGCGGGCGGCGGTGGCGCCGCGCTTGCGCTCTGCGGCGACGAGCTCGAGGTAGACGGCGACCGCTCGCGTGAACTCGGCGCGGGCGTCGTTGGCCTTGGAGCGGATGTCCTGGTCGACGCTGAACCACAGCCACACTGCAAGGGGCAGGCCCAGCAGCGCGGGGATGTAGAACGGCAGGAAGTTGAGGGCTTGAGCGAACAGGCCCAGCACGAGCGGGGACAGCAGTCCGACGAGGGCCAGGAGCACCTTGTCGTAGTAGTACTTGTCCAGCGGCATCCCAATCAGGCGCAGATCGGTGGTGGGCACCTTGAGCCAGGACCGTTCGGGAAGGTGCTCGGCGACCCACGATCCGATGCGGTGCTGCAGTGAGTCGTCACCGGGCTCGGCGGCGGCGATGGTGGTGTTTGTGAGCCGGTCGAGGGTCGCCGCCAGGTGAGGCTGACGCGGCATGAGCGCGCTGACGATGAGCGCGACGCCGGCGCCGAGGATCAGGCCGGGGATGAGTGCGAGCAGGTTCACAGCGCGTCCTCCTTCGCTTCGGGGGCCACGAGCAGCCGGGGTGCTGGCTTGCCCATGCTGATCGAACGCATCCACACCAGCAGGAGGCCGAATAGCCCGACCCAGATGACCAGCAGGATCTGCCCCAGCGGGGTGCCGTAGGCAGCGGTGTAGCTGCCGAGGAATGGCAGCACCGCCAGGACAACGAGGGTGGCGATCGCGACGATGCGGACCTGCGTGCGCGGCTTGGCGCGGTCGGTTTCGATCTGCCGGCGCACCTTCACTTCCTCGAAAATGATCTCCGCGAGGTCGTCGAGGGCTTCGGCGAGGCCGGCGCCGCGGGCCTGCTCTTTGAGCAGCAGGTGCATCACGATCAGGTCGGCGGTCGGGTCGTCGAGGTCGCGGGCGAACGCCTCGAGCGCTTCACGGGTGGGCCAGCGTGCGTTGAGGCGGGCCACGAGCGAGCCGACCTGCGGCTTGATCGCCTCGGGGGCGGATGCGAGGGAAGCCATCAGCGTCTGTTCGAGGCCCGCGCCGGCGACGGTGAGGCCGGAGAGGCTGCGCGTCCAGGTCTCGAGGGCTTCGAGGCGGGCGATCTTCTGCGGGGCGTCGCCCTTGCCGAGGAAGAGCGGGAGGGTCGCGCCGGCGACGGTGGCGATGGGCACCAGGATGAGCCAGCCGGAGTAGATGAACAGCAGCACGCCGGCGCCCAGACCGATCGCGGCCCACAGCTGCTGCTGCCGGCTGAACAGCGGCGTGGTGCGCCTCGAGCGCACCGGCTTGGCCGTGCCGGGCTCGGGCGCCTGGTAGGCGAGCCCGAACACGACCAGGACGCCGCCGGCGGCGGCGATGAGGATGGCGATCAGGATGCCGGCTGTGTTCATGCGCTGGCCTCCCCGGCGTAGGGCGTGAGCTCGGATTCCTTGAACCCGACCTCGGCGAGCTTGTCGAGCAGTTCGCGCGAGGGCAGCTGGCCGAGCTCGAGCGTCTGGGTCGCCTTGTCGAAGGTGAAGATCTTGCTGAGGGTGGGGCGGGCCACACCGTAGCTGTCCTCGCCGGGCTGGATCTCGCAGATCGCGGTGATCACGCGCCGGGCCTTGCCGGTCTCGTGGTCGCGGATCTTCGCCATCTGCACGATGAGGTCGATGTTCTGCGCGATCTGGCGGTAGCAGTAGGCGGGTGTCGCGTTGGAGCCGTCCTTCATCATGAGGGTCACCATGCGCTCGATTGCGTCCTCGGGGCTCTGGGAGTGGAGGGTGCTCATCGAGCCGACGCCCGACTGCATCGCCTGCAGCATCGCGTTGATCTCGGAGCCGCGGACCTCACCGACGATGAGCCGGTCGGTGGTGTGCCGCAGCGAGTCCTCGAGTCCGCGGATCAGCGGGAACTCGCCGGCCCGCTCCCCCGCCGCGCCCGGTTCGCCTTCGCCGGGACGGTACTCGAAGGCGATGACGAGGGGGTGCTTGACGGGGTTCTTGTGCAGGTAGAGCTCGCGCTCCATCTCGATCGTCGCCAGCTTCTCGTCCGGCGGGATGCAGTCGGCCAACGCACGCAGCAGCGTCGTCTTTCCCGATGACTGGAAGCCATTGGTGACGAGGCTCAGGCCGGCGCGGACCGAGGCCTCAAGGAACCGCGCCGCGAGCCGGGTCATGGTGTGCGTGGCCACCAGGTCGTCGAGGGAGATGTCGACGTGACGGTGGATACGGATGGTCACCGAGGGGCGCTCGGCAACCGGTCGCGCGAGCGCAGCCAGACGGGCGCCGCCGGGCAGGTCAAGGTGCAGCGAGGGGCGGGAGGAGTTGAACGACCGTGCGCCCTCGCCGCGGCGGGTGGCGATGAAGTTGATCTCCCGCTCGAGCTCGTCGTCGTTCTGCGAGACCGGGTGGGGGTACTTCTGCCGGTTGCCGCCGGCGAAGGTCAGCCAGACGTTGTCGTAGCCGACGATGTCGATGTTCTCGACGCCCTCGATGTCGACGAGCGGCTGCAGCCGGCCGAGCCGGAACATGGCATCGAAGACGGCCTGTGCGACGTCTTCCTGCAGGTCGAGGCTCCACGGCTCCTGCCCGTGCCTGGTGAGGTCGTCGACTCGAGCGCGGATGAGCTCGGCGGTGTGCTGCCGGGCCATCGCCTCGCGTCTCTTATCGGTGAGGGTGGGGTTCGCTTGTCCTGCGTCGGCGAGGATCGTCGACACTGCGTCGCGGATCTCCGAGACCGCGTCCCAGGGGATGCGCCCCTGATCCTCGAACATCGCGGCCGCGCTGCGGCGGGTAGCGGCCGCGCGGGTCGGTGTCACGGGGGGCGGGACTGCGCCGGCGACGGCGGGTGCGAACGGGTCGAGGGTGCCGGCTGCTGCCGGGGGTGCCGGTTCGGTCGCGGGCTGTTCGGTGCGAGTGGTCGCGCGCAGCAGGTGGCTGGCTGCGGGGTTCGCCTGCCGAGGCTGGCCGGGCGCGAACAGGGGCAGGGTGGAGAGGTCTGCGGGGTCCGGGGT
>NZ_LSJW01000147.1:0-2928 GCF_001557335.1 Microbacterium sp. CCH5-D1 | reverse complement strand
GTGGAGGTCGGGGTGGGAGTCGGAGCGGTGGTCGTTGTGCGGCTTTGGGCGCCGACGACACTGCGCTGCTCCCCGGCCGCTGCCGACTCCGCACCGATGAACACGATCAGGGCGCTGAGAGCGGCTGCAGCGATCGCCGTGCGGACCGGCCGAGAGGCCGTGCCGACCGGCCGGCTCACCGTCCTCGCCTGTCCGGAGCGAGCGGTTCGCCGTCGTTCGATGTGCGTTTCATGGGGTCTCCTTCGAAGGGGTGAGCGCGGGCGTGGCCTCGGATGTCGTCACGAGGGGGTCGCGGGATTCGGAGCGGGAGCGGGCGTGGGAGCGGGCGCGATCCGGATGTCGGGGCGTGGCCCCTCGAGGCAGGAAGCCTTGGAGCCGCGCGACACCGGCGGAAGACGCCGTTCTGGTGACGGCCCTTCGACGATCAGGTTCGGGAGAGACCCAGCCGGATCAGGGAGACCGCGGTCCCGCAGGGGTGCAGGGGAGAAGCCGGATCTGAGCGCAGCGCGCGCGGTGTCTCCCGGAGGGTCGAGAACTGTCCGGGGCGCCCGAGGACGCGAGAAAGCAGGAGCATCGCGGCGAGGCCGCACAGCACCCCGAGAATGCAGAGTGCGGCACCGACGAGGGTGCTCGTGACGGCGACCGGGAATGCGGCCTGGACCTGGGCCTCGTCCGTTTCGGCGTCGGCGCCGATCGCGGCGGTGTCGTCGAACGCGGCGGTGTCGTCGAACGCGGCGGTGTCGTCGATAGCGGCGGTGTCGTCGAACGCATCGATGGCCGCGGCGGCGAGCGAGGGGGCCGCGCCGTTCTCCCCGGCATCGCCGTGTGCGGTCACCGCGAAGGCGAAGAGGAGCAGGAGCGCCAGGCTCACGGTGGTAATGAGGCGCATTATCACCGGCTGGTCGACAGTCGCCGTGGATCGGTGGATCCCGGGCGGGCGGCGCATTCTCCGGATCCTACTCCCACGACCTATCGCGTTCCTTCGAGCGGGAGACGGGAACTAGGCTCGGTCGCGACGCAGTTGCTCAGAGTCGTGGTGATACCAGGAACCACGTAGGCTGATACTGCGTTCCATCACGGCATGTCGCACGACGGCGTTCGAAGGAGAACATCAGATGCAGATCAGTGGACAGGGTGCACTCATCACCGGCGGAGCCTCCGGGCTGGGACTCGCCACGGCGCGACGACTGGTCGCAGCGGGCGCGCACGTCACGATTATCGACCTCGCCTCATCGAAGGGCGCCGAGGTCGCGGACGAGCTCGGCGGTCTCTTCGTCGCGGCAGACGTCACGAACGCCGAGGAGGTGCAGGCGGCCGTCGCGGCCGCGCAGTCGGCGGCACCGCTGCGCGTCGTCGTGAACTGCGCCGGGATCGCCCCACCCGCCAAGGTGCTCGACCGTGAGGGCAACCCGGCCGTGCTCGCCGACTTCGAGCGCGTGATCCGGATCAACCTCGTCGGCACGTTCAACGTCATCTCCCAGGCCTCCGCCGTCATCGCGAAGAACGAGCTGCACGACGAGGAACGCGGTGTCATCGTGAACACCGCGAGCGTCGCCGCGTTCGACGGGCAGATCGGCCAGCCCGCGTACTCCGCGTCCAAGGGCGGCGTGCACGCGATGACCCTTCCGGTGGCGCGCGAGCTCGCCCGCTACGGCATCCGGGTCTGCACGATCGCCCCCGGCATCATGGAGACGCCGATGCTGATGGGCCTCCCGCAGGCGGCCCAGGACTCCCTGGGTCAGCAGGTGCCCTTCCCGTCCCGTCTCGGCCGCCCCGACGAGTACGCCGCCCTCGTGCAGCAGATCGTCGAGAACGGCTACCTCAACGGCGAGACCATCCGCCTCGACGGCGCCATCCGCATGGCGCCGCGCTGACCCCGCGGCTGTCCCTCCCCTTCGCGATCGAGAACCCAGGAGAACACATGTCCCTTGCAGGCAAGACCATCCTGATGTCGGGCGGCAGCCGCGGCATCGGCCTCGCGATCGCGCTGCGAGCCGCCGCCGACGGTGCGAACATCGCCATGCTCGCGAAGACCGACACCCCGCATCCGAAGCTCGAGGGCACGATCCACACCGCCGCCGAGCAGATCCGTGCGGCGGGCGGCCAGGCTCTCCCGATCGTCGGCGATGTGCGCGACGACGACGACATCACCGAAGCGGTCCTGAAGACGCAGGGTGAGTTCGGCGGCATCGACATCGTGATCAACAACGCCAGCGTCATCGATCTCTCCCGCTCGCTCGACCTGAGCGCCAAGAAGTACGACCTGATGCAGGACGTCAACGTGCGCGGGACGTTCATGCTCTCCCGCGCGGCGGTGCCGATCCTGAAGGATGCCGAGAACCCGCACATCCTCTCGCTGTCGCCGCCCCTCAATCCGTCCCCGAAGTGGCTGGGCGCGCACACCGGCTACACCCTCGCGAAGTTCGGCATGACCATGGCGACGCTCGGCCTCGCCGCCGAGTTCGCCCGCGACGGGATCGCCGCCAACACGCTCTGGCCGCGCACCACGATCGCCACTGCCGCGGTGCAGAACCTGCTCGGCGGCGACAAGGTCATGGCCGCGAGCCGCACGCCCGACATCTACGCGGACGCCGCCTATGCCGTGCTGCTCAAGCCCGCCGCGTCGTACACGGGGCAGACCCTCATCGTGGAGGACGTGCTCGAAGCCGACGGCGTGACCGACTTCTCCCGCTATGCGGCGATCCCCGGCACCCCCGACACCGCCCTGTTCCCGGACATCTTCCTCGACTGAGCTTCCCTGCTGCCCCAGCTGCCCCAGCTGCCCGAAGTCGGAGGCCGAAGTCGGAGGCCGAAACAGAGACCATCCGACGTCAGGGCCGCGTGTCGGGCGACGCCACGCCGCACTGAACCTGGTTCGTCTCCGTTTTGGTTCGTCTCCGTTTTGGCGGGAGGGGGTGTGGGTGGGGG
>NZ_LSJW01000146.1:0-25974 GCF_001557335.1 Microbacterium sp. CCH5-D1 | reverse complement strand
GCGAACCAGCCGGCGGTCCCGGGCTACACCCTCAACTGCGAAGAGCCGATAAAGTCCGAGCTGATGTGTCGGAGGCGTTGATCGTCAAAATCGACCGTGTCGGGTAGCGGACGGGTCGTCGCCTTCCGTGATGCGGACTCGCGCATCCCGTCGAGCATCTCGACGAGCTCGTATGCGTCGGCCGCGCCAAATGCACTCATCGCGCACCTTGAGCCGGATCGAACACGTCCATCGGAATAAAGTCATCGACGTCGAAGCGCCGTTCGAGTAACTGCTCCTCGTCGAACAGGCGGTGTCTCTCTGGCGCTCCGGAACGACGACGCTCCTCCATTGCACGATCGCGTCGTTCCGCCTCTGCGTCGGCTGCGGTGCGACTTTCGGGCAGAGCGGCAACGATAGCGGGGATCAAGTTCGACGCGGCTTCATCGTCGATGATCGGCACTTGCCTCAGGATCCTTCGTGTCCTTTTGCGCACGTGTTCTCCGAAGGGGGCGTCGCGGGCGTCGCCGTCTATTCGTTCACACTCGATCCATCGGTCCTTTGAGGTGTCGTGCACCCACACGGCCGAAAGGTCCCACTCGTCGTGGCGAACCTCCCATTTATCGTTGTGGCGCCGGTCACCGGAGGGCCTGCCTCGCAACAACGCGAGTTCCTCACTGTCGTAGCGATAGGTGCCGAGTTCGATGCCATCGGCACGGATCTTCCGGTACTGGACGGGAAGAAGTGAAAGGTACTGCTCCCCCGTGATCGGCAAAGACACGGGGTCGCTCACATCCATGGCCGCGAGGTACGCAGCATTGGGGCTGAGCGATCGCCGTCGATCGTGGGGATCGCGGAGACCACCATTCGGACGGTTCTGCCACACCACGGTCACCCACTCCTCGAAAAGGTCCGCGAGTTCATCGATCGTGAGAAGCGTCGCAGGGTCAGGATCCCGCCGACGCCGATGCGCTGACTCCCGCGCAATGTATCCCGGAAGCCGTTCAGCGAAGAGGGAAGAAACGACGTCGAAGAAGTGCTCCACGACTGCCTTGTAGGTGGGGCTGCCCGACGGCGCGAACGACAAGCTGATTCCGAAGTACGCGCACGCGGAGCGAAAGACCTCGGACCGGTAGTCCGCTCCGTTGTCGACCATGATTCTCTCGGGAAAGATGAACGGCACGCGGGTGTCGAGGTCCTGCAGTTCGCTTTCACCAAGATGCTTCATCCACGGCATCCGTGGAAGGTCAAGGGATGGCAACCGGAATCGGCTCTGGCGTGCGCTCCTCGGTCGCAAGGCTCTCGCGAGAAGATGTGCGAGGTCGATCCCCTTGTTCGCCGAGACGTAGACGCCGGTCGCAAGGACCGTCCGAGTTCGCTTGTCGATCATCGCGACAAGGGTCCCCCGCGAAGTAGATCCGTTCTTGGTCCTGCACATCACATCGAACTTCGAAGAGTCGATCTGGACTTCATGGCCGGGAGCGATCGCTGGTCGGCTCCGCCAGACCCACTTCGGCCGTTTGCCGATCGAGTGGCGTTGTCTCGCTGAGCGGGACAACATACGATCACGATCGACCAGCTTGATCCATCTGTTGAGTGTCTTGTTGTTCGGATGAACCACGGTTTCCGTCGGGTGCATTGCCTCAACGCGCTCGATCACTGCGATCCGGGTCGGTCTCGACGTCGTCGTCGAGTTATCGACGCCTTCACGGATCTCATCCGTGATCGCGGCGATGTAGTCGTCGGGTATAGACGCCCAAGGGTCGGTGATCCGGACTGAGCGGCCGTCAAGGAGCGCACCTAAGTTGCGGCCCGATGGGTGCCCGGTGTAGTCCTCCCGTTTGCGCCTGAAGGTTCGCGCGCTCATCCTGAATCCTGCACGAGTTAGCTGTCTCGCCTTCGCAGCGTCCTTTTCTCCCATTGGGACACTCAGCGCGAAGAGGGGGTCGAGTTCCTCATGGTCGGGGTGCTTGCCCGTTAGCACCTCTTCGATGTGCGCGGCTAGTGTTCGAGCAGCCGCCAGCTGTTCGTCGGACGCCCTGTCGAGTTCGGGCGCCATGAACGCGCCGATGTCAGGGCGAACCGGAAGAAGGTCAGCCATCACGGCTCGCGTCACCACACTCACCTCGAAGGTCTGCAGGTTCTTCAGCGTGATGCCTTTCAGCCCCACGTCGAGAACCTCATGTTCCACGGAGTCGACCATGACGAGGTCACTGATTGCCACCGTTGGCGATCTCATCAACTCACCTTCCAAATCTGGCTAGAGAACGTGAAACGACGAGTGGAATCGAACAACAGGCTCCGTCGCCACAGCAGGTGATAGACACCCGCGAGAGCTGCCGGTCCCCGTTTTCGACTCAGACTCCACAACCTTCCGAAGGCGATCGATCCCATAGCTGTGTCCTCCAGTTCGCGCTTCCACTCTGGTGACGGTGCATGACGCGGGTGACGATACGGGGCGAGCCACTCGAGGTTGTGTCGTTCGATCGCTGTCAAGCCCGTGATCACTCGATGACCCCACCCAACTTCTGCGCAAAATGCATCGGTGGCCGCGAACTGGCGCACCGTGGCAGGCTTGATAAGATCCGCCGGTCGAACGTTGATGAGTTCCCGGTGCCCTGAGGCGTACGCCGAGAAGAAGTCGGGGAAATGCCAGAGCCCGTTGCCGAAATCGATTCGCATTGGCTGCGCAGCAATGCCAACGACGTCGGCGACGTGATCAAGGAACATCAGCGCCGAGTACTCTTCCATCGACTCGTGCCAGACGTGCTTACGCAACTGACTGAACCAGTAATACCCCTCGATGTTGCGTCGCAACGGGAAAGAGGCTGGCCGGCGTGCGCGGAGGTTGAAACTCATGTCCTCCCGGCCGAACTCAGTCGAGGGTCGCTGCGTATGCAGAACCCGATTCGCATCTACCCAACTCACGGCGGGAATCCCGGGCTTACCGGAGG
Organism: Microbacterium sp. CCH5-D1; assembly: GCF_001557335.1. NCBI lineage: Bacteria > Bacillati > Actinomycetota > Actinomycetes > Micrococcales > Microbacteriaceae > Microbacterium > Microbacterium sp. CCH5-D1. The sequence continues at coordinate 23,041 of NZ_LSJW01000146.1, read as the reverse complement.
CCGGGAGGGCGAACGCTTTCAGGCTCTTCATCGCTCACCGGTGGAAGAATCGGCGGTGCGCTCTCCTCCACAGAGCAACTGCGAAGCCGCCGCTCCGTAACTGCCGTTGCACTTCAACGCCATGCCTGGGTCCTGTTCATGAGCAGCCCTCCGTTGGTACGCTCGCACTGGCTTGTTTCAGGCAAGGCTGCTCCTCCACGGCGGGAAAACGGGTATTACGTTCGTCTCGGAGTGGACGTACGATTTCTTGCCGAATAATCAGCGAAATATTGTTTTTCGCGGCGTGTCGTCGAACTCAGCCAACCTTGTGTGCGGACGGCAGGGCGTGAAGAGGCTGCACTGTTACTCCCCGCTTAGCCCTGGGCCACTGCGCTTCATCAATCCCATTCGGGGACCATTGAGAGATGTCGGCGCAGGCGGATCACCGCAAAGAACTAGCACCGACCTTCGAGATCTCTCCAGGCGCCCGGCGAGTAGCAAAACGCGTCACCCGATCTCAAGACCAACAGTGAAGAGCTCCGTTAGCGCCACCGCGCACCCTCGAGGATGTCGTCAATCAGATCGGGGCTGCCACCATGCAACAACCATTGAACCGGGCTCTGCCACTCGCCGTGAAACAGGAGGTCGTCCTTCGGAACGGTCATGAACCCTTGCAGGCTCGCGGGATGACGCTCGTCGGGCAGAAAAGACTCGAGGAGATGAGCGAGATTCGGGAGCAAGCCGTCTGAGGTCTCGTCCGTGAACTGCCACCGGGGATACACGGTGACTCCCGCCGCATCGAAGGCGTATAACTTGCCCTCCCTGTGCAGCCTCCGGACCTCTTCCCGAGGGATCTCGAGCCGTGCAGCAACCTCGGATTCGCCGTAACTTGCCGCGACGGCATTCAGCGAAGTGCGCTGCTCCATCTCGCGAAGCTCTCCTCGCGCAACCCTTTCCTCCGTCTCGGCAAACTCCTCAGGCGTGAAGTCGCCAGACTCTACTAGGTACCTACGCTGTTGCGATGTTAGCCCTGGAGAGAACGGACGCACTTGTCGCAAGAGTTGAGCGGCTTTCTGCCGCAACGCCGTCGCGACCTCAATCCCGCACCCATCAGAATCGATCGACGATAGAAGCTCGTCGACAGCGCTTACGATCGTCAGCGGACGAACTGGAACTGACATCGGAAACTCCTCTCCGCGGCGACGCGTGGCAACGCGACTCAGGACGACTGTAGCGCCGGCGAATCGTCTTTGCGCCGGTCACAGTGCAAAAGTATGCGTCGATCGAATCGCATGGGTGCTCTCAATGACCCCGAAACCCTTCAATTCACCTGCGACAAGCTGGAGCGGGTGAGCGACCTGCGCTGCGTCAACTACGGCACGACGGCACGACGGCACGCGGAGATGGTCTATAAGCGAGAGTGTCTCTTCCGTCGCGAAGACCCGGCCTTTCCGCTCTGCGAGAGCAGCGGCGTGAATGAGCTCTAGACCGCGCCGAACGTCTTGAAGACGATCAAGGCCAGCTTGCTCGCACCCATCATCTATGGCACCTCCGATCACGCGGTCGGACCCCGGCAAAGTCTGCCCGTGGGCCTACTGAGTGACGGTGCCGACCATAGCATCGCCGACTCACGCACGTAATAGATCGCCAGCTCCGTTCTTCACGGATCACTCGACGCGACTATCTGCGCAGCCCATCTCGACCGACCGCTGTCGTCGCCCGCTCACTTCAACGCCTGGCCCTTCGGTTCCGGTAGGTCCATCTATCGCCGCTATCCGGATCAGCCCCGGCTCGTTCGAAGGTCCGCAGCCCACCACTTCAACGTCTGGCCCGTTGGCCACGATAAGACCCGTTGTCCCAACTGTCCGGCAATGCGCAGCGCCGCGACTCCTCGCTGATCCGAAACATGTGCTCGCCGGCATAGATCCACGCTTCACACTTCGGAGTCGTGTCGCCGTCGCCCGAAAGAGGAGCGCGGACGAGAGAGCATTGACTGCCACCCCCACTGGATCGGGGGCGGCCGTCAACGTCAGCGTGCGTCTCCGTCAGCTCCTCCGCAGACGCCCCCGCACGAGGAGTGCTCCTCCGAGGGCAAGGATGATTAACCCTACGAACACCCACGGCCCGACAGCCCCTCCTGTGCTTGCCAAGCCTTCGCCGCCGTTCCCTGCCCCGGATCCATCAGCGCCTCCCCCGCCGCCCGAAGATTCGCCGGTGCCAGGATTCTCAGGCCCAGGTGCCTCCTCTGGATCCGGGTCCACTGCCTGCACGACGGTGACCACATCGTCTACGCGAAGTTCGCCGGCTCCCTCACCTCCGAGGTAGAACCCCAGCTGCGTCACAGAGGTCGGATCGAAGGCGGCGTCGGGCGCCCATGCCGGAGCTGCGAAATCGGAGAAGGGGATCTCCACGCGCTGCCACCCGTCACCCTCGACGGGGGCGAGAGTCTCCCAATAGGAGCCCTGCGCAACGAACTGGACGGTCACGGCGTCGCCAGGTGTGCCCTCGACCCAGAACTCGAGTCCGGCGTACCCCCACCAGTCCTGAGGCTCGGTGAACGTTCGCACGACGCCCGCGTAGCCGGGACCGCCGAGGTCGTAGGCGGCGACCATCGCCTGAGAGCCCGTTTCAGGGTTTGCTGCAAGCGACAGAGTGATCGCGCCGCCGCCGGTGTTGCGCACGTACGTCGCGGCGAGGGCAGCGTCATCGGCATAGGATTCGAAGTCCTCGACGACGAGCGGATCGCTCGGCAAGGACTTCATGGCGAAGTCGGCGGATCCCCCAGACGACGCGGTGGACCCTACTCCGTTGATGGCCACCACAGACCACCAGTACCGCTCCCCCGGCTCCAGTTCGACATCCGGCCTGACCGTCGTCGCCTGAATTCCGTCCGCGACGAACAGGGGGCTGGCGAGATCAGCTGACTTCGCGAGGGTGAAGCGGTAGTAGGCCGCGCCCGATGCAGCCTCCCACTCGAACGTGGGGGTAGCCGTCACATCAATGCTGCCTGCCGCCGGGGCGATCAATCCGAATGCCGCAGGCGGCCCGTTCGGCGCATCGACAGCCGACCAGATCGTGGCTCGCGAGATGCTCGCGTCACCCGCCAAGCTCACTCGGAGGTAGGGGCCGACGAGGTCACGTGCCGTCAGCACTCCATCGCCCGTCTGCGTCGACGCCGTCGTCCAGCTCACGGCATCCGCACTCGACTCCACGACGACCTCCCCGGAGATGATGAAGCTCGCGGCGGTCAGGCGATCCTGCTTCCAGGTGATGGTCGCGTCGCCGCCGCCGGCTGCGACGACGCTGGTGCCGCCCGCACGGGGATCGATGGTCACGTTCTCATGCGACTCGGTCAGGAGCCAGGACTCCAGCGGATCGACGAGCACTCGGGTGTCGGCCTCGGTCGCCACCGGCTCCGACACCGTCGCATCCACGACCGAGGCATCGACGGCGACGACCCGGTAGATCGCGCCGGATGGCGACACGAAGTCCGTTGCCGATCCCGCATCCGCACCAAGGGCTGCGGTATCGACCTGCGCCCAGGCGACTCCGTCGGTGGACCGCTCCAGCCGGTAGGACGAGGCGCCTCCCGCGCCACGCCACGCCACCGTATTGATCCCGTCCACCCGGTCGATCGCGACGATCAGGGGCGTGCCGATGGCGGGTTGCACAGATGAACCACCGACCGCGGCCGCATACGCGGAGATCGCCGACACTCGAGCTCGCTCCGCGTCGGTGGCGCCGGGCGCATGGAGGGTGAAGCCGTCGTCGTGGGGTACGAGGCCACCCCTGTCGTTATTGCCGAACAGCGACCAGAACAGCATGCCCGTCACGTTCGGATCCTCCACCAACGGATCGAGCAGCGCGGTGCTGGCAGCGGTCGAGGCATACTCCCCGCCGACATATACCTTCCCAGCGGCCGCCACCGTAGCGGCATCCGCAGACACGCGCGAGGCCGTCGGCGGGTAGTAGTGCACATCGACGATGTCGAGTCCAGGGGCGGCGAGTGTGTCCGGATCGATGTCGAACCGACGGCCGGCGGCGACGAGCTGCTGCGGGGCGCGCTCCTTGATGAACGCAACTTGCTGGTCGATCCAAGGCGCCGTCATCCCCTCCAACTCGTTTCCGAGTTCCCACGCCATGATGGTCGGATCGTCCACATACCGGATGCCGGTGAGCGCGTTGGTGCGCTGGAGGATGGTGTCGACGTAGTCCTGATAGGCGCCGATCGCTCGATCGTCGGTGTAGAAGTCGGCTGGTGCCAGCCCGAAGGGTGCCGTGAAGTCACGGTGTCCTCCGTGGTAGTACTCCCACTCGTCGGTGAGCGGCAGGATCAAGCGGATGCCGAGCGTGCCGGCGTACGCGATCGCGAAGTCGATCGTCGCGAATGCCTCCTCGTTGATCTCCCCGATGGTCGGCATGATCGCCAGCGGGTTCGCGCCGTCCTGGCCGGTCGAGGTCATCATGTGCGTGCGGACGACCGTCGACCCCATCCGTGCGGCGGCATCGAGAGTGTCGGCGATACGGAACGCGGTCGGGTAATCCACACCGCCCACGTTCTCGTCCAGCCCCAGCCAGTAGATGTTCGGCCCACTGAAGCGGAATGTGTCACCATCGAGCACGAGCCGACTGCCGTCGCGCTGCACGAAGGTGCTGTTGAGCGAGGTCCAGTCTTCAGGCGCTGCCGAGGCCGGGGCGGCAGCCGCCGGCAGCAGCGCTGCGGCCACCGTGACGGCGAGAATACCCGCCGAGAGTCGGCGGCCACCGGTGCTTCGAGGGCGGGGGGTGCGTCGGTTCATCGAGCCAGGCTCCTTCGTCTGGGGTCGTGCAGAGGTTCGGGAATGGTGCTGCCGAGCGCATCCGCCCGGTGGATCAGTGCGGCGGCGCCGAGGATCGGGCCGGCTCCGTCGAGTGCCGAGCCGGTGACGATCACGTCGGCGGCGTAGTCGAAGACGATCGCGTCCTGCACCGCGCGACGGACGAGCTCGAGGTAGTCGGTGCTGACCGCGGTGAATCCCCCGCCGACGGCGACAATCTCGAGGTCGAGCAGCGTCGCCGCACTGGCGATCGCCTGGCCGACGGCCGTCGCTGAGCGGATGATCGCGGCGCGCGCGACCGGTTCTCCGCGGGCTGCGTCTGCGGCCAATTCCTCCCCCGTGCCGCCGAACCACCCGTTCGCCTGCGCCCAGGCAACGCTGCGCGGCCCGGACGCGATCCGTTCGAGCGTGACGTCGTCAGCGGAGTCCGACACGGTACGCGTGGCGATCTGCACCTGTCCGATATGCCCGGCGTTGCCGCTGCGCCCGGAGATGAGCCGATCGTGGAGGATGATCCCGCCGCCGATTCCGGTGGAGACGATCATCGCCATCGAGTGCGCTGCGCCACGGGTCGCCCCCAGCCAGTGCTCGGCGAGGGCGATGCAGGTGCCGTCCAGACGCATGACGACGGGCAGACCGGGGACCAGCCGACCCAGGTGAGTTGCGAAGTCGAACCCGTGCAGCTCCGGCAGGTTCTTCGGACTCGCCGTCCCACGGCCCAGGTCGATGGGGCCGGCCGACCCGACCCCGACTCCGACCAGTGCAGACGTCTCCGGCATCCGCTCGATCGATGCGCGCACGGCGCGGTCGATCGACTCTTCGAGCTCGCGCCGGCCAGCTCCCGACCCCGTCGGTTCGCGGTGGAGACTGCCAGGCAGGATCGCGCCCTCCGAGTCGACGAGCGCCGCCTCGACCTTGGTGCCCCCGAGGTCGATCGCCAGCGCGATCGACCTCGGGGAATCTGAGATGATGCTCATCGCGCCCAGTCCGCGACCAACTGGTTCGCCGTGCGCAGCACGCGAGTCGACACCAGAGCGGCGGGATCAAGCGTCGCGCTGGTGCGCACCTGGAACGTGACAGTCTCGCCAGGCAGCATCGTCACGAGCTGGTCGTCGACAACGGCTGCAGGGTCGACCTTGTCGACGAGCAGAGCCAGATCCCGCAGGAACACCTCGGCCGTGACAGTGACCGTGTACCCGTCTTCGCAGGGCTGTGCATCGGTCGTGAACGCCGGCGCCGGAAGGCTGGAGTCACGCGCTTCCGCGTAGTACCAGAACCCCCGCTCGGTGCCGACCGTGGCCACGATCACCTCATCCGCGTGGGACGACACGGTCGCCACCCCCGGAGGGATGTCGACGGTGACGGAGGAACGACGATCGAGGTCGAGCGGGATCGTCGCCGATGCCAGCTCCGTCCCGTCGAACCGCAGTCGCCGGATGATCAGATCCTCCGCCAGGGCGTCGGGGCTGTCGTTGAGCACCGCCACGACGAGTCCTTCGCCGCGCGGCTGCACGGTGACCAGGCGATCCGCATAGACGTGTCGAAGCGCGTACAGCAGGGGCTTCGCGTGCTCATCCCCGTCGACAGCCGCCCACGATGTCACCGGCCAGCAGTCGTTGAGCTGCCAGACGACGGATCCCATGCACCGCGGGCTCAGCGAGCGGAAGTGCTCGATGGCGACGGTCACGGCGTTGGCCTGATTGAGCGACATGGCCCAGTGCCAGTCTTCGGTGTCATCCGGAAGCGGCAGGTGCGCGACGAGCCCATCGGTGAGCTTGTCATTGCCATCTGTCGCCTTCTGGTGATGGATCATCCCCGGCGATTCGGGCGTCAAAGGCGAGTCCGAGATCGCCCGTTCGATCGTCGACCAGGTGGCAGGCCCCTGCCATCCGAATTCGGCGACGAACCGGGGCGAGACGTCACGATAGGCCGGGTAGTCGACACGGTTCCACAGCTCCCACAGGTGCACCGAGCCGTGATCAGGATCGTTCGCGGGGATCTCGGGCGTTCCCGACCACGGGCTCCCCGCGGTGTAGTTCCCAGCCGGATCGAGTTCGGCGACGAGACGAGGCAGGAGGTCGAGGTAGTACCCCATTCCCCAGGTGCGGCCCTGCACGCGCTTCTCCCAGCCCCACTCCTCGAAACCCCAGATGTTCTCGTTGTTGCCATTCCACAGCACCATGCTCGGATGCGGCATGATCCGCGTGATGTTGTCGCGGGCCTCGGCCTCGACCTCACTCCACAGCGGCTCCTCTTCGGCATACGCCGCACAGGCGAAGAGGAAGTCCTGCCAGACCATGATGCCGCGCTCATCGCACAGCTCGTAGAAGTCATCCGACTCGTAGTAGCCGCCGCCCCAGATCCGGAGCAGATTCATGTTCGCGAACTCCGCCTGGTCGAGGCGGCGCGACAGACGAGCACGATCGACTCGGGTCACGAAGGCGTCGTCGGGAATCCAGTTCGCCCCTCGCACCCACACGGCCTCACCGTTCACGACGAAGCGGAAGGACGTGCCTTCGGCGTCCGGTTCCAACTCGACCTCGACGGTGCGGAACCCGATGCGACGCGTCCAGTCCGCGATGTGTTCGCCACCCTGCTCGAGCGTCACAGCGAGGTCGTAAAGGGGTTGCTCACCGAAACCACGCGGCCACCAGAGCTCAGCGTCGGGGACGGCGAGGTCCACGACGGCGATGGTCTCGTCGGCACCGAGTTCGACGCGGCCGGTCACCCCGGCGACCGCCGCAGCCAGGGTCACGTCGGCATCGCCTGCGCGCTCCACCTCGACGTGCACCGCCACGCGACGGTCGTCACCGTCCACCGTGACGACCGGACGCACGGACGCGAGACGTGCCCCCGACCACGCGTGCAGGCTGACCGGCTTCCAGAGCCCTGCCGATGCGGCGTCGAGACCCCAGTCCCACCCGAAGTTGCAGGCGGCCTTGCGGATGGCGTTGAAGGGGTGGAAGTAGGTATGCGGCCGATACCCGATCTCGAGGCTCGCACGATCGGCGGCTGCGACGGGCGAGCCGAAGTGCACGACGAGCTCGTTCTCCCCCTCCCGAAGGAGCGCATCGACATCGAGGCGGTAGGTGCGGTGCTGGTTGCGCGTCTCAGCCACGACGCTGCCGTTCAGTGTGACGGTCGCGACGGTGTCGAGTCCTTCGAAGACGAGGTCGTGGCGATCGTGCCCGTCAGGCGTCCAGTCGAACGCGGTGCGATACTCCCAGTCAGTGGAGCCGATCCAGGTCACCAGGTGCTCGTTGCGGTCGAGGAAAGGATCCGGGATCAGCCCGGCGTCGAGAAGATCTGTGTGGACCAGGCCCGGGACGGTCGCCGGGACGCTCAGACCGGAGAAGGACGCAGGAACCGCACCTCCCGTGGCGCGCAGACTCCACCCCTCATGCAGCGCACGGGTGGTCGATGGACGGGCGGTGGTGATGTCGGTGATGCTCACTTGGTTGCTCCAGATGTCAGGCCGTTGTAGATGTATCGCTGCAGGAAGAGGAAGGCGACGAGCGTCGGAATGATGACGAGCACGGTGCCGGCCGCGATGATCTGCCACTGCGCACCGAACGGACCCATGAAACGGAACAGCGACGTGGAGATCACCCCCAGATCCTGCGAGGGCATATAGAGGAAGGGAATGTAGAACTCGTTGTAGATGGCGATGCCCTTGATGATCACCACGGTGGCGACGGCGGGCTTCAACAACGGGAGGATGATGCGCCAGTACACCGTGAAGCGGTTCGCGCCATCGAGCATCGCCGCCTCATCGAGTGAGATCGGGATCGACTGCATGAACTGCAGGAAGATGTAGATCGCGACGATGTCGGTGCCCATGAACAGCAGGATCGCCGCGCCACGTGTGTTGAAGAGATCGAGCGCGGAGACGACCTGAAAAGTGGCCACCTGCGTCGTCACGGACGGCACGAGGGTCGCGAGCAGGAATAGCGCGATCACGAGCTTGCGACCCCGGAAGCGAAAGCGGTCCAGAGCGTAGGCCGCCATCGTGCCGATCAGAATCGTCCCCGTCACTGAGACCAGCAGGATGATCGCGGTGTTCAGGAATCCGGTGACCATACCGCCCTGGTCGAAGGCGACGACGAAGTTGTCGAGGTTGAACCAGTTCGACGGCGGGGTCAGCGGTCCGGTCGTTCGCTGTTCCCGGTCGGTCTTGAAGGCGAGCATGAAGATGGTCACCAGCGGCACGACGGCGAAGAGACTCGCGATGATGAGCGATGCGTACTTCAGGGTCGTCGCCGTCAGCGCTGCGGCTCCGCGTCGGTGGGTGCTCGCGCGTCGGCGCGCTCGAGATTCGCGCGAGGACGAGGGCTCGGGCGGCGCGCCCTGCGTGCGGACTGCGGTCACGGTCATGACTCGCCTCCCTTCTCATCGGGGAAGACCCGACGTTGGACGAACGTGATGATAAGGACGATCACCAGGAGCACGACCGCCATCGCCGACGCGAGGCCCACCTTCGAAAATTTGAACGCCGTGTTGACCGTCTGGATCACGAAGGTCTCCGACCCGTTCGCACCGCCGGTCATGATGTACGGCATCTCGAACGCCGACAGCGCGCCGGCGATCGCGAGGATGAAGGACAGCCCGAGGATGCGACGGATGCTCGGGAGGATGATGAAGCGGAACTTATGCCACGAGTTCGCCCCGTCGATGTCGGCGGCTTCGTACTGTTCTGCCGGCACGGACTGGATCGCACCGAGGAAGAGTACGAAGTTGAGCCCCATGTAGCGCCAGACCGACGTGGCCGCGAGGGAGGCGTTGACGAACGAGGGGTCGCCCAGCCACTGAGGCGGGTCCTGGATCCCGACGGCGACGAGAAGCGCGTCGAGGGTGCCGCCAGGGCGGAGGAAGTAGAGGAACACCAGCCCGATCGCGACCCCGTTGATCAGGTAGGGGAAGAAGATGACGCCCTTGAAGAGGTTCTTGAAGCGTGTGCGGAAGCTCAGGAGCGTGGCGAGGTACAGCGCGAGCACGAGTTGGGCGACAGCCCCGACCAGGTAATAGAGGCTGACGAAGAACACCTGGAAGATCTCGGGCTTCGTGAAGATCTGCACGAAGTTGTCGATCCCGACGAAGTCCTTCTGCGGCTCGAGCCCATCCCACGACGTGAGGCTGTACCAGAGCATGTTCGCCACCGGCACGTAGGTGAGCACGACCAGAAAGGCGAGGGGCACCACCAGAAAGAGCCATGGCGTGAACCCTGCGCTCTGTCTCCTCGCTCGCAGGGGTTGTTGTTCGCGGCCCTTGCGAGGTCGGGTCGTCACCAACGCCCTCGTGGCGGGCGACGTTCCCTGTCCGATTGCCATGATGTCTGCTCTCTTCGGTGAGGATGGCCGTCCGGCTCCGGGGGAATCGGAGCCGGACGACCTGGGGATTACTCGGCGACGGCAGCCCGCGCCGCGGCCCAGCGCTCGTTGAGATCAGCGAATACGCTCTCCTTGTCTCCGTCCGCGGCTCCGCGCGCGACATCGATGAGCTTCTGCCGGTAGGTGTTGCCGAAGAGGTCGATCTCGGCCTCGTTGGCGATGTCGTTGATCACGGCCTCCTTGCCGACGGGATCGGGCGCGAGCTCCAGGTAGGTGACTCCGAGGTCGGCGAAGTCCGCGAGAGTGTCCGGCGCGGGATCGCTGATGACCGGACTGATCGCTCCCTGACTTGCGGCGAATCCGGACTCGTTCGTGAACCAGTCGATCCACGCTTTGGCCGTCGCCTTGTTGTCCGAGTGCTTGCTGATCGCCAGGAACTTGTCGGACGCGGTCACCGACGTGAAGCCGTCGTCGGTCTTCCAGGGCATCGGCCAGAAGCCGATGACATCGCGCGACTCGCCGGCTTTCTCGGCAGCATCCTGCATCTGCGACACCGCCCAGGAGCCGAGGACCATCGAGCTGATCTCACCGGATGCGAGGAGGTTCTTCGACTCCTCCCAGTTGGTGGTCGTCGGGTCGGGTTCGCTGAGCCCTGCTGCCACAGTGTCGAAGAGCAGCCCGTCGATGTTGTACTGGTCGTTGCCTTCCGACCATGGGTCGTCCGTCTCGATCATCTCGGAGCGGACCTCGGGCCCCTGGGTCGCGCCCAGGTTGCCTTCCAGAGTCGCGAGCGGCCAGCCGTCCTTGTAGTTCGTGTAGTACGGGATCGAGCCCGTCGCCTTGATCTTCTCGAGGGCGTCAAGGTATTCCTCTTGAGTCGCCGGCGGCTCGGTGATGCCCGCCTCCGTCCAGACATCCCGGTTGAACACATAGCCCATCGCCGAACCGAACGTGGACACGCCGTACACCGTGCCATCGAACGATGCCTCATTCGCGAAGCGGTAGGTCTCAGACTGCTCTTCGACCGTGCCCAGCGGCTCGAAGAAGTTCGCGTACTGGTCTTTCGTCACGTTCGAGCTCGGGATGAGAAGCACGTCGCCGTAGTCCTGCGAGTTGAGGCGGATCTTCGTGTCGCCCTCATAGTCGGTGAGCGCTTCGAACTTCACCGTCGTACCCGGATACTCCTCTTCGAACGTCTTCGCGTACTCCTTGAAGGTCGTGTCGACGAGGTCGGTGCGGTTGGTCAGGACCGTGATCTCGCCCGACGGCTCACCGTCGTCGTTGCTCGCTCCGCCCGAGCATCCAGCGAGGACGATCGCGCCGACCGCCGTCATCGCGGCGAGACCGAGGATCGGTTTCCGGTTCATGAGAACTCCTTCGTTCGCGGACGAAGGGCCGGGTTGCCTCGTCGCTCGGCATCCAGCATCGCTGGCGGAGACATCAGAGTCAAGACTTAAGATTATTAATTTATGTAACAGATTGATGTCGGCGGAGTCGGCACCAATCGGTCACTCGATCGGCGCGGGTCCCGACGTCGCGCGCTCGATGAACACCGCGTGGGGAGCTTCGCGAGTCTGCGCCGGCCGGCCGGCGAGCAGTTCCAGCAGCTCCTCCCCGGCGATCTCGCCGATGCGCTGCACATCGTGGCTCAGGGCGGAGAGGGGTGGCTCCGAGAGCTGGCATTGCGCCGAGTCATCCCATGCCACGACGGAAATGTCCTCGGGTATGCGAAGCCCGGCCTGCTGTGCCGCGTCGAGTCCACCCAGCGCCATGAGGTCACTGTCGAAGATCACGGCAGAGGGCCGCCCCTCGCTCGCCAACAGGATGTTCATGGCCTCGAAACCCGAGGTTCGCGAGTAGTCGCCGGTGAGGCTGACGGCGTCGAGGTCGAGCGCATCGACGAGAGCCGCGAAAGCCTCGACGCGGGATTCGGTATGCGTCAGTTCGATGGGGCCGGTGACATGTGCGAGGCGACGATGCCCACTCGCGACGAGGCGGTCGACGGCCTCGCGCATCGTGAGCGCATCGTTCGTCCACACGGCCGGGAGAGCCTTGGCCGAGGCAGGTGCCCCGATCACGATCGCGGGAATGCTGCTGCGCTCAGCGAAAGACACGCGCTCGTCATCGTCGACGACGTCGACCAGGATGAACGCGCTGACGACATGCTCTCGCTGCCATCGCTCCAGCTGCAGGATCTCCTCCTCGCGTGTGGCGAGCACGCGCAGCAGCACTGAAAGACCTGCGGGCCGGACCACACGATCGATTCCGGCGATCAGCTCGTGGTAGAACGGCTCGGCGCCGTAGATCTCGGAGGCGCGGAACAGTGTGAGGCCGATGGGCCGCACCTGCGCGATAGTCTGTTCGAAATCGGGACCCATCGGGTGGGCGACCTTTCGTGATCGGATCGTCGTGTGCGCCCCTCACAGTACGCGCTCGATGATCAGGAGACACAGATGGCCCGGCGCGAGTCGATACAGTCCGGCCCCGGCAGCCAGGCGCTCATCGTCGACCTGATCAGATCGGCAGGGCCGATCAGCAGAACCGAGCTGACTCAGGCGACCGGGCTCACGCAGCCGTCCGTGTCGAACATCGTGCGCCGCCTCATCGAGGCCGGTCTGGTCAGAGAGTCGGGGCGCACAGCGTCGCAGGGCGGCAAGCCACGCACTCTGCTCGAGATCAACGCGAGTGCCAAGTACGGGATCGGGATCCAACTCGGCTTCGAATCGATCACGCTGGTCGCCACCGATGTGCGGGGCGGGGTGGTGGGACGTCAGCTCGTCAATGGAGCCGGATCAGCACCGCCCGACGAGGTCACCGCCAGGATCGCCACGCTCTATCGCGGTTTCGTGGACGCAGTCGACCTTCTTCCCTCCTCGATCGCTGGGGTCGCCGTCGTCGCACCCGGCCCTATCGCGCAGGTTGGCGGAGTGCTCCTCGGACCGCCGACGCTCTCGCGATGGGACGAGTTCCCGCTCAAGCAAGCGCTCCAGTCAGCCATCGACGCCCCCGTCATCGTCGACAACGACGCGGCGGCCGCCGCCGTCGGCGAGTTCTGGAGTCGACAGGTGTCGCGGACGGAGTCGTTCGCCTGCATCTACATGGGCACGGGAATCGGCGCAGGCATGGTGCTCGACAGCGCCCTCTACCGAGGCTCCAGCTCGAACGCCGGCGAGCTGGGACACATCAGCATCGATGCCGACGGAATCCCGTGCCACTGCGGAAACCGCGGATGCCTCGAGCGCTACGCCGCGCCGGAGGCCGTCATGCAGGCCGCGCACGACGTGCGCGGAGCTCTCAGCGATCTCCGCCTCGGATTCGACCCGGAAACGCTCGGCAGGGACTTCGATCAACTCGCCCGCGCGGCGATAAGCGGACACGCCACGGCCCTCGGCCTGTTGCAGCGATCCGCCGATCACATCGCCTCGGCCACGGTGACCCTGGCCAACCTTCTCGATCTCGACCGCCTCGTCCTTGCCGGGCCGGGGATGGCGGTGGCGGGCTCGCTCTACACACGGACGATCCGCTCACGGCTCGAGCAGAGCTTCTTCGCGCGACGTGCACATCCGATCCTGGTGGAGCTGTCGGCGAATCCTCGAGACACAGCGGCGATCGGCGCGGCCTCGCTCGTACTGCAGGGCACGATCGCCCCCGGACACGGACCTTCACTCGGCTGATGCGGCTGACTACCTGTCGACGTCGCGTGAAGATGCCCAACGGCGACGACCGGCAAACGGGTCGTGGACCACATCGATCTGCTCATCGAGTACGAGTGTGGCGCGGTCCTCAGCAAACGGCGGCCACTGGCCGACACTCGCCGCATAAGGGCTTCCGGCGCGCACGAAGCTGGCCCACAGTGCGCTCATGCTCTCGCTGAGTCCCCGGGGCGGTGCGTCGCCGACCTCCTCAACCGCTACCGCGCTGTCATCGAGATGGCGGAAGACGAACGGCAGCTCGAGCGAATGCCCGGCTCGGCGCGACCAGGATGCCGTGTCGGGTCGCGGCCACGCGAACAGATAGGCGAATGTGCGGGATCCGGTACGCCGACGCGCCTCGAGGAGCCGATTCGTCGGACCGCGGTAGTGTCGGTCGGTCACCAGCGACTCGAGCACCTCGGCCGAGGTGAGCGTCCGATGGTCATCCTCAGCGCACGCCGCGATGTACGAACCCGCTTCGCCCCCTCGCCCCATGCTCTCGAGTTCGGACTCGAGCGCGGGCAGAGCGTCATGTGCTGCGAGATGCATCAGGTCCACTGATGCACTCGCCTCGTTTCGAGCGGTGCCGATGAGTGCGTCGATCGCGATGCCGCACCCGTCAGCGATCCGCCGCCTCGGCAGGCCATGCACGAAGCGACCGTCGATGATCGGACGGAACGGGGTGGCGGGTCCGCGCAGCGCCCCCTGCCATCTCTCGACGACGCGCTGCTGGGCTGCGATGATCTCCGGCGCCGGTGCTCGCAGCAGATCCCGCGGATCCGCACCTCTTCCGCCGATTTCGTAAAGTAGCTCCGCGGTGACCTGAGCGGCCCGATCGGGAGTGTGTGCTCGCTCCGCCGGAGCACTCTCGATGATGACCCGCTGGAATGGCGTCTCGTCGTCGCTCTCCGCGAGCAGGAACGAGACGATCGCGCCGCCGGCCGACTGCCCCATGACCGTGATCCGTGAAGGGTCTCCTCCGAACGCCGCGATCTCATCGCGAACCCATGTGATCCCAGAGAGGACGTCCCCGAGCGCGAGGTTGCCGGCGTCCGCGTAGTCGTCACCGAGCAGATGGTCAAGACGAAGGTGGCCGAACGCGCCCAGGCGGTAGCTGATCGCCGCGACGATCAGATCTTGGGCGGCCGCGAGACGCGCACCGTCGCAGAGCGGATCGCCGTTCGAGCCCACAAGGTGCGCTCCGCCGTGCACCCAGACCAGCACGGCGCGCGGGTCGGACTGCGTCACCGGCAGCCAGACGTTCGCAGTCAGGCAGTCCTGTTCGCTCATGGGCAGGGCGCCGGCCGAACCGGCGCCCTGCCACGAGAGAGGACCCTGCGCACTCGCACGGAGTCCTGTCCAACGGTCGGCCGGCGCGGCGGGCCGAAAGCGGTCAGGCACCGTCGCCGTCGGCACGCCAAGCACTGCGATGGCGTCGCCGTCCGGGGTGTGCACGCGCGCGCCTTGGACTCGGCCCCTCGATGTTGCGAATTCCTGCATACCGCCTCTTCCGAGATCGTCTTTCTCTCTCCCGCCGCCCCCCCCTACGGGAGCACCACCTCGCCCTGATTCAGGACCCTGGGGTGGAAGTACGTGTTCTGGATCTCCGTGTTCGAGTTGTTGCCACGCAACTGCTCCGACCAGATCATGAAGTACGACCAGCGCGTCTGAGATTGCAGGAAATTCGCGTCGGGCACCTTGCCCATCTCGGCGATCGCGATCGGCTTCGTCCCCGCGATCGTCTGTAACTGCTGATAGTCGGCCGCACTCGGGTAGTTCTTGTACCAGGCGTCGAGCGAGACGACGTCCACGTATGAGGCACCCGGGTAGTAGTTTGCCCATCCGCCGGCGGGATTGTCCTGGACGTTCCAGACCCAGATCAGGTTGTCGAGGCCCTGCGCGTCGAAGTAGTCGCGCATCTGCTGGAAGATCTTCGCTCCGCCGTTCGCGCCCGGGCGCCCACCCCACCAGTTCCAGGTCTCGTTCATCTCGTGGAATGGCCGGAAGAGCACCGGCACGCCGGCATCCTTGAGCTGACGGAGGTAGGGGACGACCTCGGCCATGCGCTGACGCCACGTGTTGTTCAACGCGGTGCCTCCGGTCACGATCTGCGTGAACTGCGTGTTCGTGATCTGCGTCTTCACGCCGCCCTCGAACTCGCAGGTCGATGGACCCGTGGGCGAGCAGGCATGCCAGGCGAGGGTGACGAGCGAGCCGTTCGCCCACTCCGTCTTGGCCTGGTCGATCACACGCTGACGGTTCGCCGCGTCCTGCGATCGGAACATCAGGTCCCCTCCCCACAGTCCGGGGTACTGACCGGTGATGTCTTTGACCTGTTGCGTGTACTGGGCGGGCGCGCTGGCCGGTTCCTTGTTGTGCTGACCCGACACGATGTTCGAGCCAGTGATGGCGCGGAGGTATTGCAGGACCGACGCCTTGCTCTTCAGAGTGAACGCTTCAGCAGGCGCTGGCTGGCCGACCGCAGTGGCGATCAGGCCGAGCACGAGCGCGGCACCCAGGGTCATCCGAGCCATCCGAGTAGGGAATCTCATCTTCGTCTCCTTTCCGCGCTTCCTCGTTGAAGCGGCGGCGGAACCAGACTCCCCTCCCGAGCACTCGCCGTCAAGCAGTTAGATCATAAATTTATTAAAGTCATGCGGGGGGGGGGCTTCGGCTTCGGTGCAACCACGGCGAAAAAGCTCCTCCGTCGCGTTCCGGAGGAAGCCGGGGCCTTCGCGGTGACGGCAGGATTGACCCAGATCGCAATCATGAGGTCGGAGGAGCCGCGAGCTTCCAACTCCTCACCCTCCGAAACGCGCACCAGAAATGCACCACGCCCGCCCTCGGATACGGAAAAACCCCCTCGCGAGAGGGGGTTTCCATGGCGGTGACAGTGGGATTTGAACCCATTGTGCGGGCGCCCGTACCGCACGTCAGCACTCATTTCTTCTCGTAAACGAGGAAACATCGATCAGGAGAGCACACCCGCTCACAACTGCTGACGGGAGCTCCTGCACCGAAATGCACCACGAAAACTCCCGGCGATCCTCGTAGCGCTCACGCGCAGATCGGCGATCGGACGCCCTCTACCACTGGCGACTAACTGCCCGCTCCGACGAGCTCCCAGTCATCTGGAGCTTGCTCACTCAGCACCGTGACGTTCGTCTGTCCCGGGTGCTCAACCGTGCGTACGGCCGGCCTGTCATAGTCAAATGCCTCGACGTGCCAGTTCTGAGAAATAGTCTTCGGTGGATTGTTGTCGGCAACAATCACTTGCAGTCGATCGGGTTAGGCCTGTGCCAAGCTGTCCAACTCACGGTACAGACCATCCAGAATCTGGGCATTCTGGTTACCGATCGACTTCCTCGGCGTGTCCAAGATCAGCAGCCCAGGATAGGAGGTGTCTGCGCGTCGGAGGGCCACAGACATCAGGGCAATCATGTAGGCACACGTCAGGGAGGTGGCGATGCCGCCTGTATTGAGGTTGTCCCAACGCACGCCATTGCAGTGTGGCAGGTAGCTCTTCGGCTCGATGTGCGCCTCTGTGATTCCGGGGATGCCGAACCGTGAAATGAGACGACGAAACTCCTCGGTCAACTCCTCGATGACATCTGCTCTGCGTCGACCGAGCATCGCATCTAGTTCTTTGCGTCGCTCGATATCGGACGCTACTGCCGCCTCGACCTCGGCACGATTGAACTCTAGGTCCCTCACGACGTCCCATTGACGGAGCACCTTCTCCAGCAGGGCGATCTCCGCGTCGGAACGCGCGAGCACCGCCGAAGCGTCTCCGAACGCCTCTAGGCGCGGGGCAACGAACTCAGCGGATCGGGCGTCAAGAAGTTGTTCCAGCTTCTCGAGGTTGCACGAGAAGAAGTCGCCGCACCGGCCGATGGGCAGAGATGAGCTCCTCCGCATGCTCACCGAGTCGCTCACCGGCGGAGACTACGAGCCCGGGACGCGCCTCCCCTCCGAACGGGTGCTCGCCGAGCGCTATTCCGTCTCCCGCCCTGTCGTCCGAGAGGTCATGCAGCGCCTGCGCGAACGCGGCGTGATCTACGTGGCGCAGGGCAGTGGCGCCTACCTCCGCGAGATGAGCGCCCTCGACTGGGCTCGTCCGCTGGATGCCGCCGGCCGGCATCGCTCGGCGACGTTCCGACAGCTGCTGGAAGCCCTGTCGATGATCATGCGCCAGGCGGCCGAGCTCGCCGCCGACCGCGCGACGGAGGTGAACCTGGAGCGCATCGGGAGTGCACTCTCGTCCCTCGACAGGGCCGGCAATCTCATCGACAAATCGCGCAGCGACATCGCCTATCTCGCCCTCATCGCCAAAGCCGCGCACAATCCGGTCATCGAGATGATGTTCGGAGCGATCGCGCCCCTGCTGTACGAGGCCTCGTTCATCAGCTTCCACGATGCCCGCATCTTCGCCGCGATGACGCCGTTCCACCGCGAGATGCTCGACGCCCTGACCGCTCGCGACGGTGCGAAGGCTGCGTCGATCTTCGCCAAGTACATCGCCATCGAGATGGACATGTACGGCGACACCCTCGACCGGCCGTTTCAGTCCCTCGGTGGGCAGACGACCGGATTCGGCGACGACGTGGGCCTCGAGGACGTGATCGACGAAGCACTCCGTCGCAGCTGAGCCGAACCCGCGAGCCGTTGCCGGAAGCCTCTGAGCAACGCGCCTGGAGAGGCAGCGCGCCTAGAGAGCGGCGAGAACCGCCTGTCCGGGGACGCGCGCATTGCGCTCGGCGGCGTTGCGGGCGATCCCCAGAGCGTTTTCGAGGGTCATCCCGCTGTCGAGGCCGTGCAGCAGCCCTCCGAAGAAGGAATCGCCGCTGCCGGCCGGAAAGCGGCCGACGATCTCGGGAGCATCGAGCCGGATGAGCGTGCCCGCAGACAGCGCGGCACCACCGTTCACGCCGTCCGTGACCACCGCATCGACACCGAACAGGTCATGGAGCGCGGCGCAGCCGGCCGCAGCGTCGACCACGTCATCACCGATCAGCTCACTGACCTCGACGCGATTGATCTTGATCAGGTCGCACTCCCGCGCGAGGCGGACGAGCTCCGGACCCGATGTGTCGAGAGCGACCCGGGTGCCGTTCGTGCGCGCCGCCGCGAGGAGCAGGGCCAGTTCCGTCCCGGGAACGCCGGTCGGGACGCTTCCCGACACGGCCGTCCACGCCGTCGGGGCGGCTTCACGGACCGTCGCCGCATAGCTCGCCCACTCCTCGGAGGCGAACCCGGTCGCCACCTCGTAGACATCGGTGCTCGTCGCTCCGCCGTCGGCCTCCACCAGGGAGAAGCAGGTGCGGGTCTCGGCTGCGAGCTCGACCACGGTCATCGCCACCCTGTCGGCTTCGAGCAGCCGATGCACCCGTTCACCGTTCAGACCGCCGAGTGCGACGATCGCGTGCACATCGGCGCCGAGGGCCCGTGCCGCCCTCGCCATGTTGAGGGACTTCCCACCCGCCACCGCAGTCGTCGCGAGCGGACGGTTGATCCCTCCGCGATCGAGCGCCTCGATCTCGTAGGTGATGTCCAGCGCAGGAGACAGCGCGAGCACGCGGATCATGGGCGCCGCTCCCAGGGACGGATCGCGCCGAGAGTCCGCGCCTCTCCGGTGTCCAGCACCTCGATCGCGGCCGCGGAGATCTCGGTCGCCGTGTGCCATCGCGACGCATCGGGGCCGGACGTCCAACCCAGCTGGAGGACATCGCGGGGGACGAACGGCTCTCCGAGCGCCGGGGCGACCGCGTCCGAGGTGCGCACCAGCACCATCCTCTCCGCCGCCGCCTCCAGCACGGACAGGGATTCGGGACCGACCGCCCGCACGTAGACGACGATCACAGGCCAGCGGCGGTCCCCGATGGCGCTGCGCACCGCGTCCGCATCCGTGGCGTCGATGCACAGCTCCTCGACGCCGATCGGCATCGGGCGATGCCGGGCGATGCCGGTGACCTGCTCCCCGCGAGCCACGAGGGCCGCCGCCGCCGGCGCCAGGACACCCGAGGCGCCGACGATCAAAATCGGACCCATGCGCTCCAACCTAGAACGCCTGCGGGCCCACGGAGGCACCGGAGCGCCCCTGCAGGAAGTCCAGATCGAGTCCCTCATCAGCCTGGGTCACATGCTCGATGTAGAGACGTGTCCACCCGCGGTCGCTGTTCGGCACCACGGGCGGACGCCACTGCGCCCGACGCTCTGCGAGTTCCTCCTCACCGACGTGCATGTGCAGCGAGCGTCCGGCGACGTCGAGGGTCACGGTGTCGCCGGTGCGGATCAACGCCAGCGGTCCGCCGGCGGCGGCCTCCGGGACGACGTGCAGGACCACTGTTCCGTACGATGTCCCGCTCATCCGTGCATCCGAGATCCGCACCATGTCGGTCACCCCCGCTTCGAGGATCTTCCGCGGCAGCGCGAGGTTCCCGACCTCCGGCATTCCCGGGTATCCCTTGGGGCCGACGTTGCGGACGACCAGGATGTCGTCGGGCGTCACGTCGAGATCCGGATCCTCCGCATCGGCGAGATACGCGCCCAGCGAATCCCACACCAGCGCACGGCCGGTGTGCTGCATGAGCTCGGGCGCCGCGGCCGACTGCTTGATCACGGCACCGCGCGGAGCGAGGTTTCCCTTCAGCACGGCGATCCCGGATCCGACGGGCTTCACCGGGTTGTCGAGCGGACGGATGACCTCGCGGTTGAACACCTCGGCGCCCGCGTAGTTCTCACCCAGCGTGGCCCCCGTGACGGTCAGCGCGTCGCGATGCAGGAGGCCGCCGAGCGTCTCCGCGAACCCGGCGGTGCCGCCCGCGTACTCGAAGTCCTCCATCAGGAAGCGTCCGCTGGGCATCAGATCGGCCAGCACCGGCACATCGCGCACCAGCGTATCGAAGTCGTCGATCGTGAGCTCCACGCCGACGCGACGCGCGAGCGCGAGGAGATGGATAACGGCGTTGGTGGATCCGCCGAGGGCGGCATTGGCACGCACACCGTTCTCGAACGCCTGGCGCGTGAGGATCTTCGACGGCCGCAGGTCCTCCGCGACCATCTCCACGATCCGGCGCCCGGCGAGGTGCGCGGCGGTGGCCCGTCGGGAGTCGTTCGCCGGAAGCGATGCGGTGCCGGGCAGCTGCATCCCCATGTACTCCGAGATGCACGCCAGCGTGGAAGCGGTGCCCATGGTCTGGCAGTGGCCCTGACTGCGGGCCATGCAGCCCTCCGCCTCGGTGATGGCCGTTTCGTCGATGAGGCCCGCGCGATACGCCTCCGTGAACTTCCACACCGAGGTCCCGGAGCCGATGTCCGCTCCACGGTGCTTGCCGTTCAGCATCGGGCCGCCCGTGATGAGCAGCGCCGGGATATCCACGGACGCCGCCCCCATCAGGTAGGCGGGCGTCGTCTTGTCACACCCGGCGAGGAGCACGACGCCGTCGAGCGGATTCGAGCGGAGCGTCTCCTCCAGGTCCATCGCCATGAGGTTGCGCAGCAGCATCGCTGTCGGGCGTACGATCGGCTCGCCCGCCGACGTGGTGGGGAACTCGAACGGCACGCCGCCGGCCTGCCAGATACCGCGCTTGACGTGCTCGGCGAGGGCCCGCAGGTGGATGTTGCAGCTGGTCAGCTCGCTCCACGAGTTCGCGATGCCGATGATCGGCCGCCCACGGAACGAGTCGTCCGGGAGCCCCTCACTGCGGAGCCAGGACCGGTGCATGAAACCCGTCTTGCCCTCGGCGCCGAACCACTGCTGGCTGCGCAGTCCCTGGCCCCACTCGTGCTCGCCCTGCGGTGCGAGCTTCTCGAACGGCTCGGACGTCGAGCCGAGGTTCTGGGCGCTCATGCGAACCTCGGGAGGTGCTGCGCCTGCGCCGCGATGAGGTCGTCGGCGAGGGCGGTGGCGCGGTCGGCGTCGAAGAGGGCGCCGTCGGCGATCATCGCCTCGACGACCAGGTCGCGGTCGCCGGTCAGCGCCGCCTCCACCGCGAGGTCGACCGAGGTCAGCCGGCGGGCGAGGATCGCCGTCAGCGGCTTGCCGAGGTCGGGGACCGAGACCGGGCGGATGCCACGGGCCGTGGCGACGCCGGGGATCTCCACCGCCGACCAGTCGGGCAGGCCCGGGACGGCGCCGTTGTTCACGACGTTGCAGCTGAACATCTCGCGGGAGTCGAAGGTGATCGAGCGGATGATCGCGATCAGCTGCTCCTGCTCGCCGCCGGAGCGCTCGAAGATCGACTGGTCGAGCGGCTCCTCGCCGAGCGCCTGCCGCTTCATGCCCTGGTAGCGGTTCTCTCCCCACTCCAGGATCTCAGGAAGGCTGAAGGCGTCGATGCCGAGCTTCTTGCCGTAGTAGTCGCCGTCCTGGAAACGTTCCGGGAAGAATTCCACGACGTGCCGGTCGCCGGCGGCCGCGAACGCACCGTAACGCTCGAAGAGCTCCCAGGCGAACGGGTTGTGCCAGGCGGTCGGCTTCTCGTAGAAGATGTTCCCGATGTCGGCGGGGTCCGGGGCCTCGGCGAGTTCTCGCCGCACGCGGTCGGCGATCAGCGGCCAGGCATCCTTGCCCTTCCAACGGAAGTCATAGATGAAGGTGAGGTGGTTGATGCCGGCGTACAGCGTCGACGTCTCCTCGAACGGCGCGTCGATGAGCTGGGCGAGCTCACGCTGGATGTGGTGCATTCCGTGGCAGAGGCCGACGACGTCGAGGCCGGTCTGCTGCTGGATGGCCTGCACGTTCGCCGTCATCGGGTTGGAGTAGTTGAAGAAGAACGCCTCGGGCGCCAGATCGGCGATGTCACGCGCGATCTCCACCAGTACCGGGGTGGTGCGCAGCAGCCGGGAGATGCCACCGGGCATGATCGAGTCGCCGACCGGCTGGTGGATGCCGTGCTTCTGCACGATCTCGTGGTCGAGCTGCCACGCGGGGCGGCCACCTACACCGACGCAGGTCACGATGAAGTCGGCTCCGGGGAGCACCGCGCGGCGGTCGGTGGACCGCACGATCCGGATGCTGTCCTCCACGCCGCGCGCAGCGACCATGGCTTCGGCGAGATCCGCGGCGACGCCGAGTGCGACGGCGTCGACGTCCACGAGGCGGATCTCCCACGCGCCGAGGTCCTCGGCGCTGATCAGGTCCGCGAGCAGACCCCGGGTGAAGACGGCGGATCCGGCCCCGATCAGGACGAGGGCGCGGCGGTCGGTGGTGTTCATCGTTGATATC
>NZ_LSJW01000145.1:0-7620 GCF_001557335.1 Microbacterium sp. CCH5-D1 | reverse complement strand
CACGTCGCGCCTCCGGCGCCCTCGTGGTGGCCGGACTCGCCGCCGCGCAGGGCGGACAGGTCGACATCGCGTACGCCCCCAGCATCCCGCTGCTGAACGCACTCAGCAGCGGCGTCCCGCTGAAGGTCGTCGCACCGGCGGACGGATTCGTCGCCGGAGCGGCTGACGCCGAAGACCCCGCGACCGTCGACGACACCGGTCTGTTCGCCTCCGCCGCCAGCGGCATCTCCTCGGTCGCGGACCTGAAGGGGGCGACCATCGCCATCCCCGCGCGCAAGGCGCAGCTCGAAGTCGTCATCTCCGATGCCCTCGACCGTGCCGGCGTCGACCCCGGCTCGGTGGAATGGGTCGTCCTGGACTTCACCTCGGCGGTCGCCGCGCTGCAGAGCGGCACGGTCGATGCGGCGGGTCTCGTCAGTCCCTTCACCGCGGAGGCGGATGCGGCGGGTGCGGTGCAGCTCGACTCGCCGTCCGTCGGCTTCTTCGAGGAGGGCGCCGTGGGGCTGTGGACCGCGGGGGAGAGCACGATCGCGGCGAAGGCCGATGCCATCGCCGCCTTCCAGCGCGCCGTCGCCAAGAGCAACGCCTACGCGAACGAGCACCCGGAGGACGCGATCCAGGCTGGGATCGACGCCACAGGCTCGACGCTGACGGTCGACGACGTCAAGCTGCCGTTCTGGCCGGCCGAGGTGGCGCCCGTGGATCTCGAACGCGTGAACGACAAGCTCGTCGCCTCGGCTTCCTCGCGGCTCCGGTCGACCTCGAAGGCGTCGTCCTCGCCGCCGGATGATGCTCATGAACCGCTCTTCTCTCCTCCCGCCGCTCATCGGAGCAGCCGGCGTCGTCTCGGCGCTCGCGCTCTGGGAATGGTCGGCGACCGCCGGGCCGCTCGCCGGGTCACCCCTGCCGGCAGCCACGGCCGCGATCGGCGAGGCGATCCGTCTGCTCGGAACCCCTGCGACGTGGACGGCCCTCGGTGACACGCTCATGATGGCCCTCGTCGGACTCGTGTTGGCGATCGTCGTCGGTGTCGCCCTCGGCGTCGCGATCGGCACGTCCCCGCTCGCGATGCACGCGACGCGGGTGCCGCTGGAGTTCCTGAAACCCATCCCGCCGATCGTGATCCTGCCCGTCGTCGTGCTGGTCATGGGGCCGACGGCGAGCATGGGCATCTTCCTGGTGTTCTTCGGCTGCTTCATCGCGATCGCCGTGCAGGCCTCGGCCGGCGTCTTCGACACCGATCCGGTCGCCAGGGCCACCGGACGCTCGTACGGCATGGGAAGAGCCGAGATCCTCGGCCGGATCGTGCTCCCGAGCGCGCTGCCCTACATCGGCACGGCCGTGCGGGTCGCCGCACCGACATCGCTCGTGGTCGCGGTGGTGGCAGGACTCCTCGGGGGAGGGCCGGGTCTCGGCCAGAGCCTGCTGCTGTCGCAGATCACCGGCAACCAGGCGCAGCTCTTCGCGTACGTGCTGATCCTCGGCGTGCTCGGCCTGTTGATTCAGGGACTCAGCCAGTGGGGCGAGCGCACGCTCCTGCACTGGCATCCGCAATACCGGAAGCAGGTCGTGTGATGACCCTCACCTCGTCGATCCAGACCCGAACCAGGCTCGCTCGACGACGCGGCCAGGACGGACTCCCGCGCGGCGTTCTGCTCGGTGCCGAGATCGCGGTGCCCGTCGCGCTGCTGGCGCTGTGGTGGTTCGCCTCGGCCGGGTCGACCAACGCGTTCTTCCCGCCGCTGCAGACGATCCTGCAACGGCTCTGGCAGCTCGCGCAGACGCCCGCCTTCCTGCTCGACATCGCCTCGTCCGTGGGCAACCTGGTGGTGTCCTTCCTGCTGGCGACCGTGATCGGTGTGCTCGTGGGGCTGCTGCTGGGCCTCGTCCGTCCGCTGAGCTGGTTCGCCGAGCCGACCATCCACTTCTTCCGTGCGATCCCGCCGGTCGCGCTGGTGCCGATCTTCGTCTCGCTCATCGGTTTCGGCACCGAGACGCGCATCCTCTCCATCACCCTGGCCGCGGTGTTCCCCATCCTGATCTCGACGATCGACGGCGTCCGCGCCGGCGAGCCCACACTCGAGATGGTGAGCCGCGTGTACCGGCTGAGCGCCGGCGAGCGGCTGTTCTCCGTGATGCTCCCCGCTGCGAGTCCGCGCATCCTCTCAGGGATGCAGGTCAGTCTGATCACGGCGTTCGTCGTCATGATCGCGAGCGAGATGCTCGGCTCCTCGACGGGGCTCGGAGCGGCGACCCTGCTCGCGCAGCAGTCCTTCGCCATCCCGGACATGTGGGCCGGGATCCTCGTCCTCGGCGTCATCGGATACACCGCGACCGCCGTGTTCACCCTCTTCCGGCGCCGCGTGCTGCGCTGGTACATCGCCTCCCAGCAACAGGAGAAGAACGCATGACCACCACCACCGTCACCGCGCCGGTGCGCCTGAGCGTGCAGGGCCTCGCGAAGTCGTACGAGACGAAGGCGGGTCCTGTGCCCGTGATCGCCGACCTCACCTTCGACGTGCACGCCGGGGAGGTGTGCTGCATCGTCGGTCCCTCCGGCATCGGCAAGACCACCCTGTTGAAGTGCCTCACCGGGCTGCAGAGCATCACCGCCGGGAGCGCGGCCATCGACGGGACCCCTATCGACGGCCCTCCCGAGGAGATGGCGCTCGTGTTCCAGGAGTACACCCGGTCGCTGATGCCCTGGCTCACGGTCGAGAAGAACGTGCGCCTGCCGTTGAAGCATCTGCGCCTGCCCGCCGCGGAGCGCGAGGAGCGCATCGCCGCCGCCCTCTCCGCCGTCGGACTGTCCGGTGCGGAGTCCAAGTTCCCCTGGCAGCTGTCCGGCGGCATGCAGCAGCGCGTCGCGATCGCGCGGGCGATCGCCTACCGGCCGGAGGTGCTCGTGATGGACGAGCCCTTCGCCTCGGTCGACGCGCAGACGCGCTTCGAGCTGGAGGACCTGTGCCTGCGCATCCGCGAGCAGTTCGGGATGACGATCGTCGTCGTCACCCATGACATCGATGAGGCGGTCTACCTCTCCGACCGTGTGGTGGTGCTCGGCGAACGCCCCGCGAAGGTCACCGAGATCATCGAGATCGACTTCAGCGGTCCTCGTGATCAGCTCACGACACGAGCCCTCCCGGTGTTCGCCGAGCTGCGCACCCGCATCTTCGAGCTCATCCGGAAGGCGGGCTGAATGTCCGTGTCGTACGAAGCCCGTGGATACGAACGGTTCCAGGGCCGCGCCGAGGAGTTCACCTCGTCCTCCGAGCCCTGGTGGCCGGAGCCTCGCCGCGCGAGAGCGGGGGCTCCGAACGTGATCGTGATGCTGATCGACGATCTGGGCTTCAGCGACCTCGGGCCCTTCGGCAGTGAGATCGACACCCCGCGCATCGACGCGCTGGCCGCCGACGGCTGGGTCTTCACGAACTACCGCACCGCTCCGATGTGCTCCCCGGCCCGCGCCGCCCTGCTCACGGGCCTGAACCCCCACCGTGCGGGCTTCGGCTTCGTGGCGCACGTCGATCCCGGTTACCCGGGGTTCAGCTGCGAGCTGCCCGCCGACGCCCCGACCCTCGCCGAGTCGCTGCGGGCAGGGGGATACGCGACGTTCATGGTCGGCAAGTGGCACCTGACCCTGGAGTCGAGCCTGCACGACGGAGCCGACCGTCGCACGTGGCCGTTGCAGCGCGGCTTCGACAGGTACTTCGGCAGCATGGACGGCTTCACCTCGCTGCATCACCCGCACCGGCTCGTGCAGGACAACGCAGTGGTCGATCTGCATGAGTACCCCGACGGCTTCTTCCTGACGGACGAGCTCACGGACAGGGCGATCGGCATGATCGACGATCTGCGCGTGAACGACCCCGACAAGCCGTTCTTCCTCTATTACGCGCACACCTCGGTGCACGGCCCCATCCAGGCGAAGGACATCGACATCGCGAAGTACCGCGGTCGGTACGAGGCCGGGTGGAACCGGATGCGCGAGGAGCGATTCGCTCGGCAGCGCGAACGGGGCATCGTGCCGGCGCATGCCGACCTGCCGACGGACGCGATAGCCGACGGTGCGCAGATCCCCGCCTGGGACGACCTCGCCGAAGAGGACCGGCGGCTGTTCGCGAGGCACATGGAGGTGTACGCGGCGGCCGTGGACGAGATCGACCAGAGCGTCGGTCGCCTGCTCGATCGACTCGAACGCAGCGGGGAGCGCGAGAACACCATCGTGGTGATCGCCAGCGACAACGGGGGGACGGCGGAGGGCGGTCCGACCGGCACGCGGAGCTACTTCGCGCAGTTCGGCAGCCACGGCGGCATGCCCGAGGACTGGGTCACCGACGTGCCGCGCGACGTGGACGACATCGGCGGGCCGCGCCTGTTCGGGCAGTACCCCACAGGGTGGGCGCGGGTGTCCAACACCCCGTTCCGCTCGTTCAAGGCCACTACCTACGAGGGGGGAGTCCACGCGCCTCTGCTCGTGTCCTGGCCCGATGCACCGATGCGCGGCGGGCTGCGCGACCAGTTCGTGTTCGTGTCCGACCTCGCGCCCACGCTGCTGGAACTCTGCGGGGTGCCTGCCCTGGCCGAACGCAACGGCGTGCCCGCGCTCGACATGGACGGCGGCAGCATCGTGGATGTGCTCGCGAACCCTCGCGCGGACGGGCGTGAGGTGCAGTACTTCGAGTGCGTGGGGCGGCGAGCGATCGTGGACGGCCGCTGGAAGGCGCTCTCGACCGTGACCCCCACACCGGACGAAGGACCGGCAGGCGGGAGCTGGGAACTGTACGACCTGGAGCTCGATCCCACGGAGACCGTCGACGTCGCGCATGCCCACCCGGAGGTCGTCGCCGCACTCGCAGATCGTTGGCATGCCGAGGCATGGCGGAACACAGTGTTCCCGCTGGACGACGAGGGTGCGCTGTTCCGGGTGCGACCCGACACCGAGGAGCCGTTGTCGGCACCGGTCGACCTGATCCCGTTCCGCCCGCCGCTGGAGAGATTCCGTGCGGCGAAGCTGACGGTGCTGCGCTCGTTCCGGATCGAGGTGGATCTCGAGGCCGGCCACGACGCCGCAGGGGTGATCGTGGCGCACGGCGACCAGGGCGGCGGCTACCTGCTCGCGCTCGACCGCGGCGCCCCGCTGCTCGTGTACAACGCGTACGGACGCATGCACCGCGCGCGAGGTTCCCTGCTCGGCGCCGGTCCGCATCGCCTCGTGGTGCGCATGGACGAACAGCCCGGTCTGCGCTGGAGCGCGAGCGTCGAGGTCGACGGGCGAGACGACGCCCGGATCGACGACGTGTCCATGCTGATCGGGATGTCGCCCTTCACGGGCATCAGCGTCGGCTACGACTTCGGTGGCCCCGTCGACTGGGAGCTGCACGAAGAGCACCGGTCGTATCCGTTCCGCGGCGGTTCGCTGCAGCGCGTGCGCTACGTGCCGGGTGCCCGTTCCGTGCACGATGCCACTGTGCTGCGCGCGGTGGGACGCGCCGTGCTGACGGTCGCCGACTGAGGTCGGCACCGGGTCCGGCTGGCACCGGGTCCGGCTGGCACCGGGTCCGGCTGGCACCGGGTCCGGTCGGCACCGACGTCTGAGGGGGCGTCGGTGCCGACCGGTCACATCGCGAGCTGTGCGACGACGACGAGGACCACCGCGATCACGCCGAAGCCGGTCCCGAACACGGTGAGCGCGAGCAGGAGCGAACCACCGGGAAGGGGCCCCGCCGCCGTCTCTGTGAGCACGGCGGTCGTGCGGCGCTGTCGTCGTCGTGCGGCGATCCAGAGCACGCATGCGGTGCCGACCCCGATCACGCCTGGTGCGATGCCCCAGGCCCCGAACACGGGCGGCAGGACGAGCGGGAAGACCCGCAGCGACAGCAGCGAGCCGATCGCGATCGCGAGGGCGGTGCGTCGCCAGGCGAGTTCGGTGCGCTCCGGTTGCAGTCCGGGGTCGTACCGTCGTTGCGGTTCGATGGCACGTCGCATCATCCGCGCTGACCGATCAACGCCACAGCACGCCGGCGAGCACCAGCAGCCCGACCGTCACGACCACCGCCGCCAGCAGCACGGCGGACAGCGCGCCGGGCAGCGGCCGTGGCTGCCGCATCGCGCGTTCCGCCCGCATCCACTCCCACCACGCGAGAGGCGCGACCACGGTGCCGGTCGCCATCAGCAGCAGCGAGGCCGCGAGGCGGAACCCCGGATGCAGATCCAGGCCGAGCACCTCGAGCGCGACGCCCCCGGCGATCAGCGCGAGAGCAGTCCTGGTCCACGCCAGGAACGTGCGCTCGTTGGCGAGCGAGAACCGCGGGTCGGGCTCTTCTCCGACGCCGTACACGGAGGAGGGGAAGCGTCGCATCGCCTCATCGTATCGGCGCGACCGCCGCATCCGCGGGTCAGTCCCCGTGCACACGGCGACCGGCGAACCACGTCGACTCGATCGAGGTGTGCACGATCTCGTCGGCGGGCCCGGCGATCGCATCGCGTGCCAGCACCACGAAGTCGGCCGATTTGCCGGGGGAGAGGGATCCGGTCTCGTTTCCGAGGCCCATCGCGGTCGCCGCGTTGATCGTGAAGACCTCCAGCGCCTCCTGCGCCGTGATCGCCTGTTCGGGCCAGAGACGTCCCGGTGCGCGGCCGAGCGGATCGGCTCTGGTCACCAGGCCCTGCAGACCCTCCAGCGTGTTCGGGGAATCGCTCACCGGCCAGTCGGATCCGCCGGCCACGAGCGCCCCGGCATCGAGGAGAGAGCGGTTGGGCTGCGAGTGCTCCGCCCGATCACCGAGCACGTCGGCCAGCGCCTGCGGGATCACCCCGGGGTACCAGATGAACGGGGAGATGTCGGCCGAGACGTTCAGCTCCGCCAGCCGAGGGATGTCGGACTCGGCGAGGAACTGCCCGTGCGCGATCTGCACGGGCGTGGTGAAGCCTGCTGCGCGCAGCTGCTCCGCGGCGTCGAGGACCAGTCGGGCGGAGCCGTCCCCCGTGCAGTGCACCTTGGCGCCGAGGCCACGCTCGGCCACGGCGCGCAGCCACCTCGTGAGCTCGTCGAGGGTCATGGTCGTCTCGCCGTGGAAGTGTGCGCCGTGCACCGGGTCGGCGGGGTACGGGTCGAGGAAGGCGGCGGTCCGGGCCGGCGGAACGCCGTCGAGGAAGATCTTGACGAAATCGGGCCGATGGTGCGGGGTGCGGAACTCCTCGCCCCGGTCGAGCAGGGGAGCGCCGATCGGGTCGAACCCGAAGATCTCGTCGTTGATCAGCAGCGACGACACGACCCAGGCGCGCAGGTCGTCCGCGCGGTCGAGGTCGGAGAGCGCGCGGAGGATGTCCACCGAGACCCCTGCATCCTGGAACGCCGTCACGCCGTAGGAGTTGAGGATCTCGACACCTCGTCGGGAGGCCGCGGCGTGCTGCTGCGGTGTGAGCCCGCCCGTGCGGTCGTACGCCTCCTGCACCGGGATCCCCGCGGCTTCGAGCAGGACGCCGGAGGGTGTGCCGTCGTCAGGGTCGAGCAGGGTCACCCCCGACTCGGGGACGTGCTCCGCCGTGATGCCCGCGAGCTCCAGCGCCCGACTGCTCACCCAGCGGTTGTGGCGGGAATCCTCCATGAGCATCACC
>NZ_LSJW01000144.1:0-613 GCF_001557335.1 Microbacterium sp. CCH5-D1 | reverse complement strand
GACGATCGAGACCCGCCCCGTGCCGGCCCCCGCCCCCGATCAGGTGATCGTCCGGGTGAACGCGGTCGGCATCTGCGGCTCCGACGTCCACTACTTCCACGAGGGACGCATCGGCGATTTCGTCGTGGAGGAGCCGCTCGTCCTCGGCCACGAAGCCGGCGGCACCATCGTCGCGGTCGGCGCCGACATCGACCACTCCCGCCTCGGCGAGCGCGTCTCCATCGAACCGCAGCGCCCGTGCCGTGTGTGCGAGTTCTGCCGGAGCGGCCGTTACAACCTCTGCCCGCAGATCGAGTTCTACGCCACCCCACCCATCGATGGCGCCTTCGCCGAGTACGTCGCGATCCAGGGCGACTTCGCCTACGCCGTGCCCGACTCCGTGAGCGACGACGCCGCGGCGCTCATGGAGCCGTTGTCCGTCGCCATCGCCGCCGTGCAGAAGGCGGGGGTGCGCCCGGGCAGCCGGGTGCTGATCACCGGGGCCGGCCCCATCGGCATCGTCACCGCGCAGACCGCACGGGCCTTCGGCGCCACCGAGATCGTGATCAGCGATCCGATGGCGGAACGCCGAGAGGTCGCCCTGCGTTTCGGCGCGACAGAGGCGGTCGACCCC
>NZ_LSJW01000143.1:0-9386 GCF_001557335.1 Microbacterium sp. CCH5-D1 | reverse complement strand
GTGCGCCTCGTCGTGAGGGTGGCTACAACCGTGATGGTGGTGCGCCTCGTCGTGAAGGCGGCTACAACCGCGAGGGCGG
The DNA here is from genome assembly GCF_001557335.1 of Microbacterium sp. CCH5-D1. Lineage (NCBI taxonomy): Bacteria > Bacillati > Actinomycetota > Actinomycetes > Micrococcales > Microbacteriaceae > Microbacterium > Microbacterium sp. CCH5-D1. The sequence continues at coordinate 9,307 of NZ_LSJW01000143.1, read as the reverse complement.
CGACCGCTCCGCTGGGCGTTCCTTCCCGCAGCGCGGGGGCGCGGGTCGGGAGCGGCCGGCGCAGGCCGCCAACGAGCGTCCGCGGTTCGATGAGCCCCACATCCCCGACGATGTCACCGCGCGTGACCTCAACGGGGCGGCGCGCAACGAACTCAAGACGCTGAGCAAGGAGAATGCCGAGCACGTCGCCCGTCACCTCGCGATGGCGTCACGGCTCATCGATGAGGATCCTGCGCTCGCCCACCAGCACGCACTGGCCGCCTCCCGACGCGCCGGTCGCATCGCGATCGTCCGGGAGACCCTCGGCATCACCGCGTACGCCACGGAGGACTTCGCTCTCGCGCTGCGCGAACTGCGCACCTACCGTCGCATCTCCGGTAAGGACGATCAGATCGCTCTGATGGTTGACAGTGAGCGGGGTATCGGTCGCTCTGACCGGGCGCTCGAGACCGGGCGTGCAGTGGATCGCTCTGCCCTCGAAACGCCTGTCCGCGTCGCACTCGCCATCGCCATGTCGGGAGCCCGGCTGGATCAGGGCGATCTCGAGCTCGCGCTCGGTGAGCTGGAGATCCCCGAGCTCGACCCCGATCGCGCGTTCGAATGGAGCCCCGCTCTGTTCGCTGCCCGTGCCGCCGTGCTCGAAGACCTCGGGCGCACCGACGAGGCGGAGTTCTGGGCGCACCGTGCCGAGGTCGCCGCGGAAGCACTCGGGATCGACGAAGCGGGCGACGAAGAGATCTTCATCGAGGACAGCCTCATCGAGGGCGAGTTCCCCGACGAGGACGACGCCTCGGCCGCGCCCTCCCAGGCGGACGCCGATGCAGCTGACTCCGATGCAGCTGAGTCCGATGCGGCTGAGTCCGGTTCATCTGAGTCCGACGCATCAGACGAGGAAGAGCCCTCGGTCGAAGACGAGGTGCGCGAGCTGCTCGGCGAGGATCAGGACGAAGATCAGGACGCGGACGAGGACAACGAGTCGGAGCCGGAGGCGTAGTGGCGCTGTTCTCTCGGAAGCGGTCGGCACCTACTCCGCTCGACGGTGTCGACACTGTCCTCGCCGACCTCGACGGGGTGGTCTATGCCGGTCCCGGGGCACTGCCGTTCGCGGTCGAGAGTCTCAACGAGGCGGCGAAGTCCGCTCGGCTCGGATACATCACCAACAACGCTGCGCGGACCGACGCGTCCGTGGCTGAGCACTTGAGCAGTCTCGGGCTCCACGTCGAGGCGACGGATGTCGTCACCAGCCCGCAGGCCGCGATGCGTCTGATGGCCCAGATCGTGCCCGCACCGGCGACGATCCTGGTCATCGGCGGTGACGGGCTCGTCGACGAGGTGCAGAAGGCGGGTTACACGGTCACCCGCAGCGCGGACGATGCACCCAGCGCCGTGGTGCAGGGCTTCGCGCCCGAGGTCGCCTGGACCGATCTCGCTGAGGCGGCCTTCGCATTGAAGCTCCCGGAGGACGAGGGCGGGATCCCGTGGATCGCCACCAATACGGACTGGACGATTCCTCGGGAGCGTGGCGTCGCGCCGGGGAACGGAACGCTCGTCTCCGCTGTCCACACCGCGATCGGCCGGCTCGCGACCGTCGCGGGAAAGCCGGAGGAGCCGATCTTCCAGGAGGCGCTCGCACGCTTCGGTGCGACGAAGGCGCTCTTCATCGGTGACCGTCTGGACACCGACATCATGGGCGCCAGCCGGGCGGGCATCGACTCCGCTCTGGTGCTCACGGGCATCGATCGGCCGAAGCATGTGCTGGCGGCACCGGAGGGGTCGCGTCCTACGTACATCCTCGGCGACCTGCGCGAGCTGCATCTTCCGTACCCTGAAGTGACTCAGCAGGACGGCGTCTTCCGTGTCAACGGCGCCGCCGTGCGTGTCACCGGTGCCGATGTCGAGATCGTGGCGGAGTCCGCAGAGCAGATCGATCTCCTGCGGGCGGGCGCTGCCGCCATCTGGGCCTCGGGAACGCCCGTGTTCGTGCTGCGGGTTCCCGAGCGTCTCTACGAGGATCCGTTCCACCGCCCCTGACGCCGTCGCGTGGCGCCCTCCTGCGTCGGAGGGGCCGCGTACAGTAGAACCGTGAGCGATGAGACGACGAGCGCACCGACCGATGGTCTGTGGAGTCGGCTGCGCCTGATCGAGGGTCAGCCGCTTCCTGCCCGTGCCGACGCGTATTCTGCGCTGCACGACGAGCTCTCCCGTCGCCTCGAGACCGGTGCGAAGGTCGAGCAGCGGGAGACGTCGGGATCCCGATGACGCGACTCGACGCCGCCCTCGCCTCCCGAGGACTCGCCCGTTCGCGCACCCACGCGGCGACCCTCATCTCAGAGGGGCTCGTCAGTGTCGATGGCCGACCGGTCGTGAAGGCGTCGACGTCGGTCGGCGAGGGGACCGAGATCACGATCGCCGGAGCCGACCACTACGTCGGCAGGGCCGCGCACAAGCTCATCGCGGGTCTCGACGGCTTCGCCGTCCCGGCGCAGGGGCGTCTCGCGCTCGACATGGGCGCATCCACCGGCGGATTCACGCAGGTGCTGCGCGAACGCGGCGCGCGCACGGTCCTCGCTGTCGACGTCGGGCACGGGCAACTCGCTCCGTCCATCGCCGCCGACCCCGGCGTCATCGCCGTCGAGGGCTACAACGTCCGTCACATGACACGCGAGAACCTCACCGCGGCGACCGGCGAGACGGCGGCACCCGATCTCATCGTCGGCGACCTCTCGTTCATCTCCCTCGAACTCGTGCTTCCGGCCGTCGCCGCCGTGGCAGTGCCGGAGTCGGACATCCTCCTGCTCGTGAAACCCCAGTTCGAAGTCGGGCGCACAGCCGTCCGCGGCGGTCTGGTCACCGACCCCGCAACGCGCGCCGACGCCGTCGCCAGAACGGTGTGGAGCGCGTGGGATCTGGGACTCGGCATGCTCGGGATCCTTCCCTCCCCGATTCTCGGTACGCACGGGAACGCGGAGTATCTCGTGCACCTCGCCCCGGGGCGGGGCAGCAATCCGACAGAATGGCTGGACACCATCAACCGACTGGCAGGAGGACGATGAACGAGCGCTGCATCCTGGTCGTCGCTCACGCGGGCCGTGTCGACACCGTCGAGGCCGCCCGTCGGGTGATCGACGCTCTTCGAGAGGCCGGAGCGCGACCCGTTCTGGCCGTCGACGATCACGAGGACCTCGCGGCCGTCGACCCGTTCTTCGTCGACACCGACGTGCTCGGGCGTTCCGTCGACCCGGCCGACCTCGAGCTGGCGATCGTGCTGGGCGGGGACGGGACGATCCTGCGAGCCGCGGAACTGGTGCGGGACAGCGGCGCACCCGTGCTCGGCATCAACATGGGGCATGTGGGCTTCCTCGCGGAGATCGACCGCGATGACATGGACAAAGCGGTGCGCCGTGTGATCGATCGCGACTACGAGGTCGAAGAACGGCTCGCGCTGTCGGTGCGGGTCAAAGATGTCGATGGCACGGTCGTCTACGAGACCTGGGCGCTCAACGAGGCGACGGTCGAGAAGGCCAGCCGTGAGCGGATGATCGAGATCGTACTGGAGATCGATGGACGCCCCCTGTCGAGCTTCGGCTGCGATGGCATGGTCGTGTCCACTCCGACCGGATCGACCGCCTACAACTTCTCGGCGGGAGGCCCCGTGATCTGGCCCAGTGTGGAGGCGATCGCCGTGGTGCCGCTGTCTGCGCACGCGCTGTTCGCCAAGCCGTTGGTGGTCAGCCCGGACGCGTCGGTCGCGATCGAGATGCTCGAGCGCACGGACGGCTCCGGCATCCTGTGGTGCGACGGACGCCGTTCGCACGAACTGCCGCCGGGCGCTCGTGTGGTGGTGCGTCGTTCTTCACGTCCCGTGCGGCTCGCGCGCCTGCACCCCACGGCCTTCACGGACCGTCTCGTGCGCAAGTTCCAGCTGCCCGTCGCCGGGTGGCGTGGCCAGGCGACGGAAGCGACGTCGTGAGCGAGAGGTCGTCATGATCGAGGAGATGCGGATGCAGGGGCTCGGCGTCATCGCCGATGCCGTTCTGCCGCTGGGCCCCGGCTTCACCGCGGTCACGGGTGAGACCGGTGCGGGCAAGACCATGGTCGTCACCGGACTCGGGCTGCTCCTCGGCCAGCGCGCCGATTCCGGGGCGGTGCGCGCCGGTGCGTCGCAGGCATCGGTCGCCGGCGTGTGGATCGTCCCCGAAGAGGGCAGCGTCGCAGAGATCGTCGCCGACGCCGGCGGAGAGCTGGAGCCCGCGGGTGGCGGCAGCGCCGAACTCTACGTGTCGCGCACGCTGAGCGCGGAAGGGCGCTCCCGCGCGAGTGTGGGTGGCCGCGCCGCTCCGGCGGGAGTACTCTCTTCGCTCGCGGAAGAGCTTGTCGTGGTCCACGGCCAGTCCGAGCAGCTGCGGCTGCGATCAGCGACCGCCCAGCGCGATGCGCTCGATCGTTTCGGTGGTGCTCCGATCGCGGAAGCCGTGAACACCTATGCGGCCGCTTTCGCTCGTTGGCGTGCGCTCGACGCCGAGATCTCGGAGATCACCGAGAACCGGGATCGGCGGGCCGAAGAAGCCACGCGACTGCGGGAGGCCATCGCACTGATCGAGGCGACCGCGCCGGAGCCGGGGGAGGACCAGGAGCTCACCGAGCGCTCCGAGCGTCTCGCCAACGCCGAGGAGCTGCGTCTCGCAGCATCTCTCGCCCACGCCGCGCTGTCGAGCGAAGACGGCGAGCCCGATGCCGCGGCGCTCGTCGCGGAGGCACGTCGCGTGCTCGAACGAGCCTCTGATGCCAAGTTGACCGAGATCGGGGAGAACCTCGCCGACATCGGCTACCGGATCGCCGACACGGCGGGGCTCCTCTCCGCCTATCTCGCCGACCTCGACGAGACCGGTCCGCATGAGCTCGCGGCGGTCGAAGAGCGGCGTGCGGCGCTCGGGACCCTGATCCGTGCCCACGGCTCGCTCGATGAGGCTCTGACTCTCTGGCAGACCGGATCCGCGCGGCTGGCCGAGCTCGACGACGACGGTGACCGCATCGAAAGGCTGATCGCCGAGCGTGATGCGGCCAGGGTCGAGCTCGACGCGCACGCCGATGCACTGACTGCGGTGCGCACCGAGGCGGCTTCTCGTCTGGGCGCCGCTGTGACGGAGGAGCTCCACGCTCTCGCGATGCCGGACGCCCGCCTCGAAGTCGCGGTCTCCGAGGGCACCGAGAGCGCCCACGGCCGAGACGATGTCGCGATCCTCCTCGCGCCCCACCCCGGCGCCGAGCCGCGATCGGTCTCGAAGGGAGCCTCTGGCGGCGAGCTCTCCCGTGTGATGCTGGCCATCGAGGTCGTGATCGCCGCGACCGACCCGGTTCCGACGTTCGTGTTCGACGAGGTCGACGCGGGCATCGGTGGCGCTGCGGCCATCGAGGTCGGACGCCGACTCGCCCGACTCGCCGAGAAGTCGCAGGTCATCGCGGTCACACATCTCGCACAGGTCGCAGCTTTCGCCAACAACCACCTGTCAGTCGTGAAGGCCAATGACGGCGCGGTCACGGCCTCCAGCGTGCGGCGTCTGGAGGGGGAGGAGCGCGAAGCCGAGATGGCACGTCTGCTGTCGGGGCTCACCGATTCCGACGCCGCTCTGACCCACGCGCGTGAACTTCTCAGCCTCCGAGTGCCCACCGCCTGATAGGATCGAAGCCCGTGATGAACTCTTCTTCTGCGGGACCCAAGAACGACACGACCAAGCACATCTTCGTGACTGGTGGTGTCGTTTCGTCTTTGGGCAAGGGACTGACGGCGGCCAGCCTCGGAAACCTCCTCACGGCCCGCGGCCTGCGCGTCGTGATGCAGAAGCTCGACCCGTACCTGAACGTCGATCCGGGCACGATGAACCCGTTCCAGCATGGCGAGGTGTTCGTGACGGACGACGGCGCCGAGACCGATCTCGACATCGGCCACTACGAGCGCTTCCTCGACATCAACCTGTCGGAGGCGGCCAACGTCACCACTGGCCAGATCTACTCGCAGGTGATCGCCCGCGAGCGTCGCGGCGAGTACCTCGGCGACACGGTGCAGGTCATTCCGCACATCACGGACGAGATCAAGCGCCGGATGCGCCTGCAGGCGTCGGAAGACCCGCGTCCCGACGTGATCATCACCGAGGTCGGCGGCACCGTCGGCGACATCGAGTCGCAGCCGTTCCTCGAGTCCGCGCGCCAGCTGCGTCACGAGCTCGGCCGCGACAGCGTGTTCTTCGTGCACGTGTCGCTCGTGCCCTTCATGGGCGCCTCGGGGGAGCAGAAGACCAAGCCGACGCAGCATTCCGTGGCGGCCCTGCGCCAGGTCGGCATCCAGCCGGACGCCCTGGTGCTCCGCAGCGACCGCCCGGTCAGCGCGAGCAACCGCAACAAGATCGCGCTGATGTGCGACGTCGATGTCGAGGGCGTCATCAACACCGTCGACCTGCCGAGCATCTACGACATCCCCTCGACGCTGAACGAGCAGGGACTCGACTCGTACATCGTGCGCCGCCTCGGCCTCGACCAGAAGGCGGCCGACGTCGACTGGACACGCTGGAACAAGGTGCTGCACGCGGTGCACAACCCCAAGCACGAGGTGACGATCGGCCTGGTGGGCAAGTACATCGACCTCCCCGATGCCTATCTCTCGGTGACCGAGGCTCTCAAGGCCGGAGGCTTCGCACAGGAGACCAAGGTCAACATCCGCTGGATCCCCTCCGACCTCTGCGAGACCCCGGAGGGCGCCAGAGAGCAGCTGGCCCAGCTCGACGGCATCTGCGTGCCGGGAGGCTTCGGCATCCGCGGCATCGAGGGCAAGCTCGGCGCGCTGAAGTTCGCGCGTGAGCAGGGCATCCCGACGCTCGGCCTGTGCCTCGGCCTGCAGTGCATTGTCATCGAGTACGCACGCGACGTCGCCGGCATCGAAGGCGCGTCCTCGAGCGAGTTCGACCCGGAGACGGCGGAGCCCGTCATCGCCACGATGGCCGAGCAGGTCGACATCCTCGACGGAGGCGACCTCGGGGGCACCATGCGCCTCGGTCTGTACCAGGCCGCCCTCGCCGAAGGATCGCTCGCCCGTGAACTGTACGGTGCGCCCGAAGCCTCCGAGCGCCACCGTCACCGCTACGAGGTGAACAACGCCTATCGTGACCGTCTCTCGGAGGCCGGACTGGTGTTCTCCGGTCTCAACCCGGAGCTCGACCTCGTCGAGTACGTCGAGCTTCCCCGCGACGTGCACCCGTACTACATCGCCACTCAGGCGCACCCCGAGCTGCGCTCGCGTCCGACCGCTCCGCACCCGCTGTTCCGCGGACTGGTCGGCGCAGCGATCGAGCGGAACCGCGCGAGCGAGCTGTTCGACGTCAGCGCGGATGACTGAGTCGCCGCAGGACCTCCGCGACGAGCCGTTCGAACCGGAGGTCCTTCACAGCGACCTCGTATACCGCGGCAGGGTCTGGGACGTCCGCTCCGACCGTGTGCGCTACGGAGACGGTGAGATCGTCCGACAGTACGTCGATCACACCGGCGCGGTGGCGATCGTCGCCCTGGACGATGAGGGGCGCGTCCTGCTGATCCAGCAGTACCGTCACCCGATTCGGCATCGGGATTGGGAGCTCCCTGCAGGACTGCTGGATGTGGAGGGGGAGGAGCCTCTTGCCGCAGCCCGGCGGGAGCTCGCCGAAGAGGCCGACCTCGTCGCCGAGCGCTGGGAACCCCTGGTCTCCTCCTGGACGACTCCGGGCGGGAACGACGAGATCATCCACGTGTTCCTCGCGACCGGGGTCTCCTCGGCCGACGCGGCACACGACCGGGAGGACGAGGAGGCGGACATCCGGGTGGCGTGGGTGCCGCTTTCGGACGCCGTCTCGGCGGTGCTCGAGGGGCGGATGCGCAACGGCATCCTCGCCATCGGGGTGCTCGCGGCATCGCAGAGGCTGCGCGACCGGGACTGACGATGCAGCTCGAGCGCGCCCTGGACGCCTACCTGCGTCATGTCACGGTCGAGCGGGGCCTGAGTGCCCACACTGTCGCGGCGTACCGGCGTGACCTCGGCGTCTATCAGGAGTGGTTGGTCGCAGAAGGGATCGCCGACACGGCTGAAGTGACCCCTGCCGTGATCGACCGGTTCATCGCGGAGCGGGCATCTGCCCAGCCGCCGCCCGCCTCGACGAGCCTCGCGCGCCTGCAGTCGTCGGTCCGGGGCTGGCACCGTTTCCTGGCACGCGAGGGCATCGAGGCTGACGACCCCAGCGGCCGGCTCCGCCCGCCCAAGGCGCCGCGACGGCTCCCCAAAGCCCTGACCATCGAGCAGGTCGAGCGCCTTCTCGCCGCGCCATCGCCCGAGGACCCGCTCGGCATCCGCGATCGCGCGCTGCTCGAACTCCTGTATGCGACCGGAGCCCGGGTGTCAGAGGCCATCGACCTCGACGTGGACGACCTGGCACACGGCGACGTGCTGCGACTGCGGGGGAAGGGGGCCAAGGAGCGCATCGTGCCGGTGGGCTCCTACGCGCGCGCCGCCATGGACGCGTACCTGACGCGCGTGCGTCCGGGACTGGCGGCCAAGGGACGTGCCTCTGCCCGACTGTTCCTCGGCGCTCGGGGCGCCCCGCTCTCACGCCAGAGCGCCTGGCTCGTCATCCGCGCTGCCGCCGAGAGAGCGGAGATCACGGTCGACGTCTCCCCGCACACCCTGCGGCACTCGTTCGCGACGCACCTCCTGCAGGGTGGGGCGGATGTGCGCGTGGTCCAGGAGCTCCTCGGGCATTCGTCGGTCGCGACGACGCAGATCTACACCCACGTCTCCGTCGACGCGCTCCGCGACATCTACGCGACGTCGCACCCGCGCGCCCGATGAGGGGTGCCGCACCGGCCCGGTCGCTCTGCCGCGCGCCGGTCGCTCTGCCGCGCGCCGATCGCTCTGCCGCTCGCCGATCTCTCTGCCGCGTGCCGAGGCGGCCGGAGAACCGCATGGCCGGTACAATCGACCAAGCACGACGGAGCAGGAGAACGGGTGGCTGAGAAAGTGGCGAAGTCCAGGGCGAAGGCGCAGAAGGCCGACGAGACCCCCATGGGACCCACCGGCCGTCCGTATCACGGCTTCCCGATCCCCGAGCCGCTGAAGTCCCACGGCCCTGCACGCATCATCGCGCTGTGCAACCAGAAGGGCGGCGTCGGAAAGACGACCACGTCGATCAACCTCGCCGCGTCGCTGGCCGAATACGGCCGGAAGGTGCTGGCGGTCGACTTCGATCCCCAGGGTGCGCTCTCTGCGGGCCTCGGTATCCCCACCCACGAC
>NZ_LSJW01000142.1:0-28943 GCF_001557335.1 Microbacterium sp. CCH5-D1 | reverse complement strand
CTCTTCGTCGGCGTCGCACTGCTCGCCGGCTCACGGTTCCCCCGGTGGTTCTGGCTGACCTTCGGCGCCGGCGTGACCTTCGCCTTCGGCCTCGTCTGCTGGCTGATCTGGCAGAGCATCTACGCCCCCAACCTCGGTGTGCTCTGCCCGTGGTGCATGCTCACCTGGTCCGTCACCATCCCGACCTTCTTCGCCACCATGCTGCACCTGACACGAAACGGCAGCTTCACCGGCAACGAGAAGGTGCAGGAGCGCGCAAACCGGCTGATGGCCTGGGTCCCGCTCGCCACGATCCTCGCGTACGCCGTCGTGATCCTCCTCGCTCAGCTGCGCGGCCTCGACCTCCTCGGCGAGGTCATCGGCATGATCTTCTGAGGTTGCAGCACGGAAAGAGCCCGTCCACCGAGATTCGGTGGACGGGCTCTTCGCATGTGGACGGGTTCTCAGTCGAACCAGATTCCCAGCTCGCGCGCGGCGGACTCGGGGCTGTCGGAGCCGTGCACCAGGTTCTGCTGCACCTTGAGGCCCCAGTCGCGACCGAAGTCGCCACGGATCGTGCCCGGTGCGGCGGTCGTGGGGTCGGTCGTGCCTGCGAGCGAGCGGAAGCCCTCGATCACGCGGTTGCCCGCGAGCCGGATCGCGACAGACGGGCCGGAGAGCATGAACTCGAGCAGCGGCTCGTAGAACGGCTTGCCCTCGTGCTCGGCATAGTGCTCGGCGAGCAGGTCACGGTCGGGCTCCACCAGGCGGATGTCGACGAGGGCGTAGCCCTTCGCCTCGATGCGGGCGAGGATCGCGCCGGTGAGGCCGCGAGCGACGCCATCGGGCTTGACGAGGACGAGGGTTTCTTCGGTGGCCATGTCATTCACTCTCTGTGTCTGAGATCTGCGTGGTCTGAGTCTCGGTCGAGGGCTCGACGGGGCGTCGTGCGTCCAGTCGGGCCCCTCCGATGGTCGCATACGCCCACATCCCGCCGAAAATCAGGACGACGAGCAGGATGGAGGGGACGAAGAACGCCGACAGCGCGACGAGGGCCTGGACGACCCACCCGGCGGTGAGTGCCCAGGGCTTCGTGATCATCCCCGCGATCGCGATGCACGCGAGGGCGAGCACCGCCCCGGCGACGATCGCCCACCACTGCTCGACACCGTCGGGGAGCTGACGCAACCCGAAGATCGTGAGTCCGACGAGGAAGACCACGATGGCCTCGAACCCCAACACGACGGGTGCGAGCTTCTGCACGAGGGTGCGCGGCGGGCGCGGACGACGCGCTGGTGCGGCATCGGCGCTCATGCGCGCCACCCCGCCTTCCAGTCCTCGTCCTGCGACAGCGCGATCGCCTCTCCGGCGAGCACCACCGAGCCCGCGATGATCACCGCGCGGCGGTCGGAGGAGGCGGCCCACTCGCGCGCGGCGTCGGCGGCGTCGGCGAGAGAGTGGTGCACGGTCGCCCGCTGGCCGCTCTGCTCCACGAGATCGGCGATCGCATCAGCATCGCTCGCTCGATCCGAATCCGGAGCGGTGGCGAAGACGTGTGCCGCCCTCGGGGCCAGCTCGGCGACGATGCCCGCGGCATCCTTGTCGGCGAGCACACCGAGCACCAGACCCCACTCGTCGAAGTCGAAGCTGTCGTCCAGTGCCTGCGCGAGCGCCTTGGCGCCGTGCGGGTTGTGCGCCGCGTCGACGATCACGGTCGGCGCGATGCCGAGCAGCTGCAGTCGGCCGGGAGAAGTGCTCTCCTGCAGGCCCGCGGTGACGATGTCGGCCGCGATGCGCTGCGTGGCGCCCCCGATCAGCGACTCCACCGCGGCGACAGCGAGGGCGGCGTTGTGCCCCTGATGCGCCCCGTACAGCGGGAGGTACTCCTCGGTGTAGTCCCCCGCCAGGCCACGGATCGTGAGCAGTTGCCCACCGACCGCGAGTTTCTGCTCGGCGAGACCGAACTCCTCGCCCTCGAAGGCGATGGTGGCGTTGCGCTCCGCAGCCACCCGGCGCAGCACCTCGGCGGCCTCCGCGGGCTGCTGAGCGGACACCACGGCGGCGCCCTCCTTGATGATGCCCGCCTTGACCTCGGCGATCTCGGCGATCGTGCTGCCGAGGCGGTCGGCGTGGTCGATGTCGATCGGCGCGAACACCGCGACGTCGCCGTCGGCCGTGTTGGTGGAGTCCCATTCGCCGCCCATGCCCACCTCGAGCACGAGCACATCGATCGGAGCGTCGGCGACCGCGACGAATGCCAGCACGGTCAGCAGTTCGAAGAAGGTCAACGGAGCGTCACCGGCTGCCTCGAGCTCGGCGTCGACGATGTCCACGAACGGCTCGATCTCGTCCCACGCGTCCGCGACGGCCTCGTCGGCGATGGGCTCGCCGTCGATTATTATGCGCTCGGTGAAGCGCTCCAGGTGTGGACTCGTGAACAGCCCGGTACGCAGATCGTGCGCACGCAGAAGGCTCTCGATCATCCGGGCCGTCGACGTCTTGCCGTTGGTGCCCGTGATGTGCACGACGCGGTAGGTGCGCTGCGGGTCGTCGAGGAAGGCCAGGATCCGGGCGGTGCGCTCCTTGCGCGGCTGCACCCAGCGCTCTCCCGCTCGGCTCAGAAGCGCCTCGTAGACGGCATCCGCCCTGTCAGCAGCACTCATGCTCCCGCTCCCCTCCTGGTCACGTCGATCGTGAAGTCGCCGATGTTCGCATACGTCCCGGCGGAGATCACAGCGGAGAACTCCGGCGTCGCGCTTCCTGCACCGGCGAGGACCGCACCATGACCGAAGATCGAGTCGCCCTGCGCGTCGATCACGAAGTACTCCTCGGCGAGGGTCTCCGCAGCGATGCCTGCCAACTCGAACGCCGAGACCACGGCCGCGGTGTCCGCATCGTCCTGGAATCGGAGCACCAGCCGGATGCGGTCGCTCACGTCGAAGTCGGCGTTCTTGCGCGTCTCCTGCACGGCGCGGATCACATCTCGGGCGAGCCCCTCCGCCTCGAGCTCGGGGGTCGTCCTGGTGTCCAGCAGCACGAAACCCCCGCTCGGCACGATGGCCAGAGCCTCCCCCTCCGGACGGCCGGTCGTCTCGAGCACGAGCTCGTACTCCGACGGCTCCAGCGCGATGCCGCCGGCTGTGATGACACCGGCCTCCTCGCTCCAGTCGCCAGAGCGTGCGGCCTGGATCGCCTTCTGCACGTCCTTGCCCAGACGCGGACCGGCCGCGCGGGCGTTGACGCTGAGGCGGTGCGCGATGCCGTACTCCGCTGCGGTGTCATCGGCGAGTGCGACGAGTTCGACCGACTTCACGTTGAGCTCCTCGCGGAGGATGTCCTCGAACTGTCCCAGCGACGCCGCGAGAGGCGAGACCACGGTGAAGCGGGCGAGTGGGAGACGCACACGCAGCTTCTCCTTCTTCCGCAGTGCGTTGCCCACGCTCGACAGCTCGCGCACGGCGTCCATGGCGTCGCGGATCTCGTCCGCTGCGGGGAACTGCGTCTCGTCCGGCCAGTCGGTCAGGTGCACGCTGCGCCCACCGGTCAGGCCCTGCCACACGCGCTCGCTGATGAGGGGCACGAGAGGCGCTGCGACGCGGGTGAGCGTCTCGAGCACGGTGTAGAGGGTGTCGAACGCCTCACGGCTCTTCGGGTCTTCCGTCACGCCTGTCCAGAAGCGATCGCGCGAACGTCGGATGTACCAGTTCGTCAGCACCTCGGCGAAGTCACGCAACCGCGCGGACGCCGTCGTGGAGTCGAGACCCTCCAGGTCGGCACGCACCTCGCGGACGAGGTCGCCGAGACGAGCGAGGATGTAGCGATCGAGCACATCGGTGGAATCGGTGCTCCACTGCGCCTCGTAGCCGGCGGCGCCAGATGCGTTCGCGTAGGTGGCGAAGAAGTACCACGAGTTCCACAGTGGCAGCAGGAACTCGCGGACGCCGGAGCGGATGCCCTCTTCTGTGACCGCGAGGTTGCCGCCGCGCAGCACCGAGCTCGACATCAGGAACCAGCGCATCGCATCGGAACCGTCGCGGTCGAGCACCTCGGACACGTCGGGGTAGTTCCGCAGCGACTTCGACATCTTGTAGCCGTCGCTGCCGAGGACGATGCCGTGGCAGCTGACGCCCGTGAACGCCGGGCGGTCGAAGAGCGCGGTCGAGAGCACGTGCATCACGTAAAACCAGCCGCGGGTCTGTCCGATGTACTCGACGATGAAGTCCGCCGGGGAGTGCGAGTCGAACCACTCCTGGTTCTCGAAGGGATAGTGCACCTGGGCGTAGGGCATCGAACCGGAGTCGAACCACACGTCGAAGACGTCTTCGATGCGGCGCATGGTGCTCTTGCCGGTGGGGTCGTCGGGGTTCGGCCGCGTGAGGTCGTCGATGTACGGACGGTGCAGGTCGACCTCGCCCTCCGGGTTGCGCGGCAGCGTGCCGAAGTCGCGCTCCAGCTCCTCCAGCGAGCCGTAGGTGTCGACGCGCGGGTACTCGGGGTCGTCGCTCTTCCAGACCGGGATCGGCGATCCCCAGTAGCGGTTGCGGCTGATCGACCAGTCGCGCGCACCCTCGAGCCACTTGCCGAACTGTCCGTGCTTGACGTTCTCCGGCACCCAGGTGATCTGCTCGTTGTTGGCGAGCATGTCGTCCTTGATGTCCGTGACGCGGATGAACCAGCTCGACACCGCCTTGTAGATCAGCGGGTTCCGGCAGCGCCAGCAGTGCGGGTACGAGTGCTCGTAGCTCTGCAGGCGGATCAGACGGCCGTTCTCGCGGATCAGCCGCACGAGGGGCGTGTTCGCGTCCATCCACAGCTGGCCGGCGACATCGGTGACGTTCGGGAGGAAGCGTCCGCCGTCGTCGAGCGACAGGATCGTCGGGATCCCCGCAGCACCGGCGACCCGCTGGTCGTCCTCACCGTAGGCCGGAGCCTGGTGGACGATGCCGGTGCCGTCGCTGACGGTGACGTAGTCGTCCACCAGGATGCGCCAGGCGTTCTCGGTCCCGTAGGTCTCGGCGTCGGCGTAGTAGTCGAACAGCCGGTCGTAGGTCACGTCCTGCAGGTCGGCACCGCGCACCGTCGCATCGACGGCGGCGAGCGCGTCATCGGCGCTCTCGTACCCGAGGTCCTTCGCGTATCCGCCGACGAGCTGACGGGCGAGCAGGTATCGGTGCGCCGAGGCCTCGATCGCGGCATCCGTCGTCCCTGCGGCCTGGTGCACGTCCGCTGCGCCGTTCGGGCCTGCCGGGAGTACCACGTAGTCGATGTCCGGCCCCACGGCGAGCGCGAGGTTGGTCGGGAGCGTCCAGGGGGTGGTCGTCCAGGCGAGGGCGCGCACGCCGGTGAGCCCGAGCGCCTCGGCCTTGGCTCCGGTCAGCGGGAAGGTCACCGTCACGGAGGGGTCCTGACGCATCTGATACACGTCGTCGTCCATACGCAGCTCGTGGGCGCTGAGCGGGGTCTCGTCACGCCAGCAGTACGGGAGCACCCGGTATCCCTCATAGGCGAGGCCCTTGTCGTACAGCGTCTTGAACGCCCAGAGCACGCTCTCCATGTAGCCCAGGTCGAGCGTCTTGTAGCCACGGTCGAAGTCGACCCAACGCGCCTGACGGGTGACGTAGTCCTGCCACTCGTGCGTGTAGGCCAGGACCGAGCTCTTCGCCTTCGCGTTGAAGACGTCGATGCCCATCTCCTCGATCTCGGCCTTCTCGGTGATGCCGAGCTGCTTCATCGCCTCGAGCTCGGCGGGAAGTCCGTGCGTGTCCCAGCCGAAGACGCGATCGACCTTGTGGCCGGTCATCGTCTGGAAGCGCGGGAACACGTCCTTCGCGTACCCCGTGAGCAGGTGGCCGTAGTGCGGAAGGCCGTTCGCGAAGGGCGGGCCGTCGTAGAACACCCACTCCGGCGACCCCTCGCGCTGCGCGATCGACGCGCGGAAGGTGTCATCCGCCTCCCAGAACGCGAGCACCTCCTCCTCGATCTGCGGGAAGCGAGGGCTGGGCGCGACGGAGTCGGCGGCGGGGCCGAAGGCGGAACGGGGGTAGGTCATCGTGGCTCGCAGTGGTCGTCGTGGCGGATGCTCATGCGAGGACGACCCTCACGGACCGCGGTACCACCTCGCGTGCCGCGCCCTGCGGCGCGACCACTCTCACTGCGGCTGTGACGGGCCTGCCCCGCTCGGTTCTACTGAGCGCGGCCCGAAGGTCACGCCGTTCTTCCGAGAGCTCCCCGGTGATGGCCGGATCGATGCTCGTCCCACCAGTGTACGCGTGCCCACTGCTCCCCGGCGCATGGTCCTTCCCGGATGGCGACCGCGCACGATGTCGTCGGCCCGCCCTACGCTCGGAACATGGCCCGCACCTCCGACTCCCCCGCGTCTCCCCGCGTCACGGCGCCCGATCTGCCGCCGGTGCTCGAACCGGCTCGGGCTGCCCGCAGTGCCGACCTCGTCGCCGCTCGACTCGATCTGGCCGGTACCGTCGACCTCGCCTATTCGACGGTCGAGCAGTGCGTCGTGAGCGCAGACGCCGATGCCGTCGACCTCACCGGGGCATCGGTCGTCGACGTCGACATGTCGGGGGTTCGCATCGCCTCGCTGCGCATGCGCGACGCGGGTGTGCGGCGAGTGCGGATCAACGGCGGCCGCATCGGGACCCTCGACCTCAGTGAGGCGCACGTCTCGGAGCTCGACCTGCGCGATGTGCGCATCGACTACCTCAACCTCGGTGCGGCGAAGGTCACCGATCTCGAGATCACAGGGTGCGCCATCCGCACGATCGACATGCCGCGGGCCGAGCTCACGCGAGTGCGCTTCACGTCCACATCGAGTGACGAGGTGGACTCGCGGGGCATGCGGGCGAAAGACCTCGATCTGCGCGGGCTCGACGCTCTCGGCTACCTCGACGCCAACAGCCTGCGCGGTGCCACGCTCACCTCGTTCCAGGTGCAGCAGCTGGCACCCGTGCTCGCCGCGGGAATCGGCATCCTCGTCAAGGACTGACGGCGCCGCTCGCGTCGATCAGCTCTCTCGTGAACGGGTGCTGCGGTGCCGCGAACACCTCCGACGTCGGCCCCTGCTCCACGATCCGGCCGTCCTGCATCACCAGCACGTCATCCGCGACCGATCCCACGACATCCAGATCATGGGAGACGAGGATCATCGTCAGCCGGCGTTCACGCTGCAGCCCGTCGAGCAGACGCAGCACCCGCTCCCGCACCGAGGGGTCGAGCGCGGAGACGGGTTCGTCGAGCACCAGCACGTCAGGATCGGCGGCGAGGGCACGGGCGATGGCCGCCCGCTGCCTCTGTCCGCCGGAAAGGGCACTCGGACGTCTGCCGGCCAGTGCGGGAGCCAGGCCGACCTCGGCGAGAAGTTCGACCACCCGAGCAGGGCGCGCGGTGCGGGGCACACCACCGGCCTCCAGCGCTTCCTGCAGCGATCGACCGATCGTCCAGCGCGGGTCGAAGGCGCCGAGCGGATTCTGATGCACCAACTGCACCCGTCGCGGTGCGTTCCACTCCACGGCGCCGCTGTCCGGGGCGTCGACGCCGACGATCATGCGGGCGAGAGTGGTCTTGCCCGATCCCGACTCCCCCACGATGCCGAGCGTCCGCCCGTCCCTCACGACGAACGAGGCATCGACGACCGCTGGCACGGTGCCGAAGCTCCGTGACACGCGGTCGACTCTCAGCACCGATGCGGAATCCGTCGGCGCAGCGGTTCGGGGTTCGTGGATCGTCGCGGCGATGAGCTGCTTCGTGTACTCGTGTCGAGGGTTCTCGAGCACCTCGGCCACCGGACCGGACTCCACGACCACGCCGCTCCGCATCACCAGGACACGATCGGCGATCCGACGGACCGCTGCGAAGTCGTGGCTGATGAACACGAGGGCCGTCCCCGCGTCGGTGATCTCACGCAGCAGTCCGAGGATCCGCGCCTGCACGGTGGCGTCGAGCGCGGTGGTCGGCTCGTCCGCCACGAGGACGGCCGGGTTCGCGGCGAGTGCGGACGCGATGAGCGCACGCTGCCGCAGACCTCCGGAGAGTTCGTGCGGGTGCTGTCGCGCGCGGCGCTCCGGTTCGGGCATCCACACGCGCTCCAGCAGCTCCCGCACACGTGTCGCTCGCGGCGCCCGCCCCCGGACGACCCTGTGGAGGAGGAGCGGCTCGGCGATCTCCGCCTCGATGCGCCGCAGGGGATCGAGGGAGACCAGCGCGTCCTGGGAGATGAGCGCGATTCCCGATCCGCGCACGCCCCTCCACGCCCGATCGGAGAGACCGGCGACATCCCTCCCGTCCACCACGAGCCCGTCCAGGGTGACGTCAGCGGCTGCGGGAGTCAGCCCCAGCAGGGCACGCGCCGTGAGGGACTTGCCGGCGCCGGACTCCCCCACGATCGCGACGCACTCACCGCGGTCGACGGCGAAGGACACGTCATCCACGACCTGCTTCCCGTCGAACGAGATGTGGAGTCCTCGAACCTGCAGTGCAGCGTTCATCCTGTCCTCCCGTCTGCGCGAGCCCGAAGGATTCGCCCGATGACGGTGGCCGAGACCACGGTCAGCGTGATCGCGACGCCGGGGAAGAGGGAGATCCACCAGGCCTGGCCCAGCACATTGCGGCCCCCGGCGAGCATCAATCCCCACTCGGGCGTCGGCTCTGAGGGACCCAAGCCCAGGAAGCTGAGTCCCGCGGCCGCGAGGATGCTCGAGCCGATGCCGATGGTGGCGAGCACGCTCAGCGCACCGAGCACGCCCGGCAGCACGTGCCTGCGGAAAGCGCGCCAGCGCGGGACGCCGAGGATGCGCGCGGCTTCGACGTGCTCGGTGACGCGGAGCGTCTGGGTCTGCACGCGCGCCAACCGGATGTACACCGGCACGGCGGCCAGGGTCACCGCGATCGCGATGTTCACGGGCCCCGGTCCCAGCACGGCGACGACGACCAGCGCGACCAGGAACTCGGGGAACGCCATCAGCACGTCGTTCACCCGCATCACGGTGGTGTCGACGCCCCGCGGTGCGCCCCCGGCGAGCGCGCCGATCATGAGCCCGAGGACCAGAGCCACCCCGGTGGCGAAGAGCCCGATGCCCAGCGATCTCCCCGCGCCGTGGACCACCCGCGAGTAGACGTCGCGCCCGCTCTGATCGGTGCCGAAGAAGTGCTCCGCGCCGGGCGGCAGCAGGGCGGAGCGGACATCGGTCTGCAGTGGATCGTGCGTGGCGAGGACCCCGGGCCAGAGCGCCGCGAACACGATCACGGCGCTCACCACGATGGCCGACCAGAGGAGCACAGTCTGCGCGCGCCTCATCGGGTGCTCCGGTCACGTGCTGCCCTGATACGCGGGTCGATCAGGGGGTGCACGATCTCGACCAGCAGGTTCACGGTGACGAACACCACGGCGCTCAGGAGGATGATCCCCGTGATGACCGGAAGATCGCGGTCGCTGATCGCCGCGAGCGTCACGCGTCCGAGACCGGGTCGGGCGAACACGGTCTCGACCAGCACCGCTCCGCCGAGGACGGAGCCGGTCAGATAGGCGGCGAGCGTGACGGCGGAGGCTGCGCCGTGACGCAGTCCGTGCCGGAGCGTGAACCACGAAGGACTCGCCCCACGCGCGCGCACCGTCTCAGCGAACGGCATGCGCTCGGCTTGCACGAGGCCGTCCCGAAGCACCTGACTGAGCAGCGCGGCCACCGGTAGCGCGAGCGTCACCGCCGGGAGGACGATCGTGGCGGGGTTGCGGGCTCCGGAGACCGGAAACCGCCCCAGTCCGAAGGCGAAGACGCTGAGGAGGACCAGTCCGATCCAGAACACCGGAGACGAGAGCACCACCAGCTCCACCGCCGCGGCGGCCGTGCGTCCTGCATCGCCGCGTACGAGGACGGCGACCCCGACGGCGAGCACGACGGCGATCACCAGTGCGAGCGCGGATAGCTGTACCGTCGCTCCCAGCTGGCGTCCGATCACCTCTGTGACCGGCATCCGCAGCTGGTACGACTCCCCCAGGTCCCCGCGGGCCAGCTGGCCGATGAAACCGAGGTACTGCTCCCACGGCGGCCGGTCCAGTCCCAGGTCGGCGCGGATGCCGTCCTTGACCGCCTCACTCACCTGTGCCTGAGGTCCCAGCATCACCGACACGGGATCTCCGGGGATCACTCGGAACGCGAGGAATGCGACGGTGGCGGCGCCCCACAGGACGATGACGACGGAGGCGATCAGGCCGGCGATGCGGACGAGAGCAGCCTTCACCACCCGTGCCCTCCGCTCAGCCGGCGGTTCAGCCGACGGTCACATCGTAGAACAGCGGACGGCCGTACAGGTCGTACTCGACGCCCTCGACGCGGTCGCCGACGGCCGTGATCGCCGACGGGCTGTACAGCGGCACGATGGCGGTGTGCGTGGCGTTCCACTCCTGCAGCTGGGTGTAAAGCCCGTTCCGCGTGTCCTGATCGCTCGTCGCGACGGCCTGTTCCAGCAGCGCATCGATCTCGGGGTCGCTGACCTGTGAGGCGTTCTGGAACCCGTCGGTGTGCAGGTGACTGCGCAGCAGGTCGGGGTCGACACCGGAGAAGCCCCAGTCGGTCAGGTCGAACGTCTTCGGCTCGTACTGCTCGTTGTAGGCGCCCGGTTCGAGCACCTCGCGCTCGACCTCGAAGCCGATCCCCTTGAGGTCGGACTGGATCGCGTTGGCCAGCGCGGCACGGTCGTCGGGAACCGGAGTCCAGGCGATCCAGCGCACCGAGAGGCGCTTGCCGTCCTTCATGCGGATCCCGTCGGTGTCGCGGGCCGTCCAGCCGGCCTCGTCGAGGAGCGTGTTCGCCTCATCCTGGTCGAACGGCCAGCTGCCCTCGAGGGACGCGTCGTAGCCCGGAGTCGTCGACCCGAGGATGCTCCACGCCCGCGGGAACTGCCCGAAGTAGATCTCCTCCACCGCGGCGTCGATGTCGATGCCACGGGCGAACGCCTGACGCACCTTCTCGTCGGCGAAGACTCCGTACTTCTCGTTCAGATACAGCGAGTACGGCAGACCCGGGTACTCGATGGAGTCGACCGTGATGCCGTCGCCGAGGTCCTTCGCGAGGTTCGGCGGGATGTTGCTGGCCAGGTCGGCTTCACCGCTTTCGACGACGCCCGCGCGCACAGACGCCTCCGGCTGGATCTCGACGCGCAGGGTCTCGAACTTCGGAGCCTCAGCGTCGTGCGGGCCCCAGGCGTAGTCGTCGTTGCGGGTGTAGACGATCTCCTGGTCGGGTGTGTACTCGGTGAGCTCGAACGGGCCGGTGCCGACGGTGATCCCGGGGCCGCCCGCTTTGAGCTTGTCGGCCGACTTCTCCAGCACGGCAGGCGAGTAGAAGCCGAGCTGCGGCGTGCTCGCCGCCTGAAGGAACGGCGCGTAGGGCTGCGTGAAGGTCACCTTGACGGTGTGATCGTCGACGACCTCGGTGCCGTCGTAGAAATCGGCGCCGAGCATGCTGGCTGCCTGGGCCGACGCGGTCTCGGGGTCGACGATGCGGTCGAAGTTCGCCTTGACGGCGGCAGCGTCGAACTTCTCGCCGTCGGTGAAGGTCACGTCGTCGCGGAGCGTGAAGGTGTACTCCGTGCTGTCCGGTGAGACGTCCCAGCTCTTCGCGAGCCACGGGCTGAACGATCCGTCGTCCTCCTGGAAGACCAGGGAGTCGAGCACCGCCCGCTGCACCATGCCGGAGACATCGAGCTGGCTGACCTGCGGATCCATGTGCCCTGCGGACAGATTCGCGCCCTCGATCGACCACACGAGCTCCCCGCCCTCCCCATCGGCGCCGGGCGCAGCACACGCACTGAGTACCAGCGCAGCGGCAGCGGTGAGCGCCGCGAAGGGCAGGAGACGGCGCACAGATCTTGCGGGCATGACGGTTCCTCTGGACGAGCGGGTCGGGGTCCCTCCATCCTACGGCTGATTCTTGGACGGGGTCGATCTGCGCCGGCGACCCGTCACCGTGACGCTCGGTAGACTGTTCGGCACACCCCACACTCAGGCACGCTCACACAGTGCCGCATACATCGCTCGAGGAGACCTCCATGCCTGCTTCCGAAACGGCGCAGAACCCCATTCCCGACAAGCCAGCACTCGAAGGTCTCGAAGCGAAGTGGGACGCCGCCTGGGCTGAGCAGGGCACGTACCTGTTCGACCGTCTGCGCGCCGCCGAGCTCGGCCGTGAGGGCGTCTACTCGATCGACACCCCGCCGCCGACCGCCTCCGGCAGCCTCCACATCGGCCACGTGTTCTCCTACACGCACACCGACGTCAAGGCGCGGTACGAGCGCATGCGCGGCAAGACCGTGTTCTACCCGATGGGCTGGGATGACAACGGCCTGCCCACCGAGCGCCGCGTGCAGAACTACTACGGCGTGCGCTGCGACCCGTCTCTCCCCTACGACGCCGACTTCACCCCTCCCTTCGAGGGCGGCGACAACAAGTCGAGCCGGGCTGCCGACCAGCGGCCGATCAGCCGCCGCAACTTCATCGAGCTGTGCGAGCGCCTCACGATCGAGGACGAGAAGCAGTTCGAGGCCCTGTTCCGTAAGCTCGGGTTGAGCGTCGATTGGACGCAGACCTACCGCACCATCTCCGACGACACGATCCGGCAGAGCCAGCTCGCGTTCCTCCGCAACATCGAGCGCGGCGAGGCATACCAGGCCCTCGCGCCGACGCTGTGGGACATCGACTTCCGCTCCGCGATCGCGCAGGCCGAGCTCGAGGACCGCGACCAGCAGGCCGCGTACCACACGATCGAGTTCCCCTTCGCTGACGGCTCCGGCTCCATCGCGATCGACACCACGCGCCCGGAGCTCCTCCCGGCGTGCATCGCGATCGTGACCCACCCCGAGGGGCCGCACAAGCACCTCATCGGCACCAAGGTGCGCACGCCGTACTTCGGCGCCGAGATCGAGATCCACGGCCACCACCTCGCCCAGCCCGAGAAGGGCACCGGTGCGGCGATGGTCTGCACCTTCGGCGATGTGACCGACATCATCTGGTGGCGCGAGCTGCGCACCACCGCCGGCGAGTCCCTGCCGAACATGACGGCGATCGGTCTCGACGGCCGCTTCCTCGCCGAGGCGCCGTCGATCGTCACAGACCCCGACGCGCGTTCCTGGTACGTGGAGAACGTGGCGGGCAAGACCGTCTTCAGCGCCCGCAAGGCGATCGTGGAGAAGCTGCAGGAGACCGGCGACATGACCGCCGTCGGCAAGCCCTTCCAGCACGCCGTGAAGTTCTTCGAGAAGGGCGACCGCCCGCTCGAGATCGTCTCGACCCGGCAGTGGTACATCCGCAACGGCGCCCGCGACGGCGAGCTGCGCGACCAGCTCCTCGCGCACGGAACCGAGCTGGCGTGGCACCCCGACTTCATGCGGGTCCGCTACGAGAACTGGGTCGGCGGCCTCACCGGCGACTGGCTCGTGTCCCGGCAGCGGTTCTTCGGCGTGCCGATCCCGCTCTGGTACGCGTTGGACGAGAACGGCGAGCGCGACTACGACCGGGTGCTCACCCCGGATGCGGCCGCGCTGCCCATCGACCCGACCACGGATGTCCCGGCGGGCTACACCGAGCAGCAGCGCGGGGTGCCGGGCGGGTTCGATGCCGAGGCCGACATCCTCGACACCTGGGCGACGTCCTCCCTGACCCCGCAGCTCGCGGGCGGCTGGCAGCGCGACGAGGAGCTGTGGCAGCTCACTGCTCCGTTCGATCTGCGCCCGCAGGGACAGGACATCATCCGCACCTGGCTCTTCTCGACCATGCTGCGCTCCACGCTCGAAGACGGCCGCACCCCATGGAAGAACGCCGCCATCTCCGGCTTCATCGTCGACCCCGACCGCAAGAAGATGTCGAAGTCGAAGGGCAACGTCGTCACCCCGGCCGACGTGCTCGACACCCACGGCTCTGACGCGGTGCGGTACTGGGCGGCCTCGAGCCGACTCGGCATGGACGCGGCCTTCGACCCGCAGAACCCGACCCAGGTGAAGATCGGCAGGCGTCTCGCCATCAAGGTGCTCAACGCCGCGAAGTTCGTGCTGTCGTTCCCGGTGCCCGCGGGCGCGCAGGTGACGCACGCGCTCGACGCCTCGATGCTCACGGCGCTCGACGGGGTGGTGGCCGAGGCGACCGCCGCCTTCGACCGGTACGACGCGGCCAGGGCGCTGGAGTTGACCGAGGCGTTCTTCTGGACGTTCTGCGACGACTACCTGGAGCTCGTGAAGGAGCGTGCCTACAACCAGAACGACGTGGGCCAGGCCTCGGCCGCCCTCGCGCTGCGTCTGGCGCTGTCCACGCTTCTCCGCCTGCTCGCGCCGGTGCTCTCCTTCGCCACGGAGGAGGCCTGGTCGTGGTTCGAGGCGGGCTCCGTGCACACCGCAGCATGGCCCGAGAAGCTCGGCATCGAGGGCGACCCGGCCGTGCTGGCCGCCGCGAGCGAGGCGCTCATCGGCATCCGGCGCGCGAAGACCGAGGCGAAGGCGTCGCAGAAGACCCCGGTCTCCCGTGCCGCCATCGCCGCTCCCGCAGCGAAGGTCGAGGCCCTGCGCGCCGCGGCGGACGACCTCCGCGCGGTCGGCCGCATCGCCGAGCTCGAGATCACCGAGGCGGAGGAGTTCGCGGTCACCGCGATCGAGCTCGCCCCGGTCGAGGCCTCCTGATGCAGCTCGGCACGCGCTGGGCCGCGGGTGCACAGCCGCCCGCCTCCGTCCCCGAAGCGCTGCGTCCCGCCATCGCCGAGGTCGAGTCCCAGGGCCTCACCGGCCACTGGACCCTCACCTGGCTGGAAGGGCGTGCGATCGCCGAGCTCGACGCCGGCTGGGAGGTCCTCCAGACCGCGTCCGGAGAGGTCGTCGCCCGCCCGTTCGCCGACTGAACCGGGCCCCGCCATCGGGACGAGACCCCCTGACACCCGTGCGGATATCAGGGGGTCTCGTCGCGCGGCCCCGGGCAACGACGTCAGCGGCGGGTCACTCCCCGTTGCGCGAGGGCATGGTCGACGGCACGGGGGTCCTGCCGGCGGGTCTGTTGTTCGCGCAGCAGATCGAGCGAGAGCTCACGCCGCTCCGCGCGATGTGAGATCCGATTCTCGACGTACGCCGTCAGCCGATCGGCCAGTCGGAGCAGCCGACGCTCGGTTCGCGTCGGTGCGACGAGATGGAGAGTTGCCGCGGTCATGATGCCTCCTCGTTGTCGACGGCGGGCGAGGTCGCTCGCGGGGTCGGCAGATCGAAGAGCTCGGCGCGGAGCGAAACCCGCCGCACGTCCGGCCCCTCCTGGCCCCGGTACCGCTCGATGGCGCTCTCGACGATGGCTTCGAGTTCCTCGCGGAGCGACATCGCCTGCTCCGGTGTCATGTCGAGGTGCGTGGTGATCGTGATCCCGACGTCTCGCCACGCTTCGGGGACCTCGGCCTGCGGTCGGTTCAGGTAGCTCATGAGGGTCTCGTGGCGGACGCGGAAGAACTCCGAGGTGACGATCTGCGCCGCGGCGCGGTTCGCCGGCGAGGTCATCTCATCGGGGCCGGGCACGTCGATGCGCCCCTTGGGCCGTTCCCACCATCGCTCCCTCGCCGTGCCTCGCCCCTCCACCTCTCGGATCAGGTCGTGAGCTGCAAGCGCACGCAGGTGATAGCTGGTGGATCCCGATGTCTCTCCCACGAGGGCCGCAAGGGAGCTGGCGGTCTGCGGACCTCGCGCCGCGAGGATGTCGAAGATCTTGACCCGCAGTGGGTGTGCCAGCGCCTTGAGCGCGCTGGCGTCGAGCGTCCTGACCTGCGTCTCGTTCGTCATGAATGCAAAGATACCCTTGCAAAGGGTTCTTTGCAAGGGTATCTTTGCATGTGCTCAGTCGATTGCGTCGCGCGCGGCGACGAAGGCGCCGACGCAATACTCGATCTGCTCCGCCGTGTGCGCCGCCGACAGCTGCACGCGGATCCGTGCCAGGCCGCGCGGCACGACCGGGAAGCTGAACGCGGTCACGTAGATGCCACGCGCCTGCATCTCCTGAGCGATCCGCGCCGTCTTCGCCGCGTCCCCGAACATGACGGGCACGATGGGGTGTTCGCCCGGAAGCAGATCGAAGCCCTCCGCCGTCATGCGCTCGCGGAACAGCGACGCGTTCGCACGCAGCCGCGCCCGAAGGTCCGCGGACCCTTCGACGAGATCGAGGGCGGTCAGCGTGCCGGCGACGATCGCGGGGGCGAGAGTGTTCGAGAACAGGTAGGGACGAGAACGCTGACGCAGCAGAGCCACGATCTCGGCGTGCGAGGCGACGTACCCGCCCGATGCGCCCCCGAGCGCCTTGCCGAAGGTTCCGGTGTAGATGTCGACACGATCGGCTACTCCGCAGAGCTCCGGTGTGCCACGACCGTTCTCCCCGACGAAACCGACCGCATGGGAATCGTCGACGAAGACGAGGGCGTCGTAACGGTCGGCGAGATCGCAGATCTCGGCGAGGGGCGCGATGTAGCCGTCCATCGAGAACACGCCGTCCGTCACGATCACACGGAATCGGGCGTCCGTTGCCGCCTGCAGCTGCGCCTCGAGATCGGCCATGTCCCGGTTGCGGTAACGAAGCCGCTTCGCCTTCGAGAGTCGGATGCCGTCGATGATCGAGGCGTGGTTCAGCTCATCGGAGATGATGGCGTCCTCGGGTCCGAAGAGTGTCTCGAACACTCCCCCGTTCGCGTCGAAGCACGACGAGTACAGGATGGCCTCGTCCGTGCCGAGGAAGTCGGCGAGGCGGCGCTCCAACTCGAGGTGCTGCTCTTGCGTGCCGCAGATGAAGCGCACACTCGCGAGGCCGTAGCCCCACTCCTCCAGGGCCGTCGTCGCGGCCGAGAGGATGCGCGGATCGTCGGCGAGACCGAGGTAGTTGTTCGCGCAGAAGTTCAGCACGTCAGCGCCGTCAGCGGTGATCTCGGCGTTCTGCGGCCCGCGGATACCGCGCTCGCGCTTGGTCAGGCCGGCCTCCTCGATCGCCGCCAGCTCGTCCGACACATGCTTCTGAAAGGTCCCGTACATCACAACTCCGTCCAGTCGAGGATGATCTTGCCCGTTCCCGCCGATTCGGCGGCGGCGAATCCGCGTTCCCATTCACGAGCGGGGACGACTTCGGCGATCACTCGGCCGATGGCATCCCGCAGGGGCGCACTGGTCTGCAGCATCGCCCCCATGGCGTTCCACGTCTCGAACATCTCGCGTCCGTAGATCCCCTTGATCGTGAGCATGTGGGTGACGAGCTTGCCCCAGTCGATCCCGAACCCGGCACTCGGCAGACCCAGCATCGCGATACGCCCACCGTGGTTCATGTTGTCGATCATGGCGGGGAGGGCCGATGGCGCACCGCTCATCTCGAATCCGATGTCGAAACCCTCGCGCATTCCGAGCGCCTGCTGCGCCTCCCTGATATCGCGGACCGAGACGTCGACGATTTCGTCGGCGCCCATCCGACGAGCCATCTCCAGACGCGGTGCGCTGACATCCGTCGCGGTGATGAACCGCGCCCCGGCGTGCCTGGCGACGGCGATGGCCATGAGCCCGATCGGGCCGCAGCCGGTGACGAGCACGTCTTCTCCGACGAGCGGGTACGTGAGCGCCGTGTGGACCGCGTTGCCGAGCGGATCGAAGATCGCGCCGAGCTCGGGAGTCACCTCGGCGTGGTGCACCCACACGTTCGCCGCAGGGAGCGCGAGGTACTCCGCGAACGCACCATCCCGCTGCAGACCGAGACCGATCGTCCGGATGCACATCTGCCGGCGCCCTGCCCGGCAGTTGCGACACGTCCCGCAGACGATGTGGCCTTCACCGGAGACGCGATCACCCACGGAGATGTCGTGCACGCCGGGTCCGACCTCCACCACTTCGCCGTAGAACTCGTGACCGGGGATCAGCGGGGCGTTGATCGCCG
Organism: Microbacterium sp. CCH5-D1; assembly: GCF_001557335.1. NCBI lineage: Bacteria > Bacillati > Actinomycetota > Actinomycetes > Micrococcales > Microbacteriaceae > Microbacterium > Microbacterium sp. CCH5-D1. The sequence goes on along the minus strand of NZ_LSJW01000142.1, from coordinate 11,041 downwards.
ACGCCGCCCAGTCATCCCAGCGGAGGATGTGCAGATCGGTTCCGCAGATGCCGGTGCGCAGCACCCGGATGACGACCTCGTCGGCGCCGGCCTTCGGTTCGGGACGCTCGACCAGCTCGAGCCCCGCGCCAGGCGCGCCTTTGAACAGTGCTCTCATGCGGACAGTGCCTTCATGATCTCGATCACATCGCATCCACGGTTGTAGATCAATCGGCATCGTCTGCACCGTCCATGTAGCCGCCGCTAAACTGTTCTCGTGGAACTCCATCAGTTGCAGATCCTGAGAGAGCTCGGCGCCCTCGGCAGTGTGACCGCCGTGGCCGACGCGCTCCGAGTCACTCCTTCTGCTGTCTCCCAGCAGCTCGCAACCCTGCAGCGTGGTGTGCCGACACCGCTGACCCGCAGAGTCGGGCGCACGCTCGCCCTCACACCCGCCGGCGAAGTACTGGCGACTGCCGGCGCCGAGGCGATCGACGCCATGGCGGCGGCACGACACGCCCTGGACGACTTCGAGGGTTCTGCGACGGGAGTCGTGAGCATCAGCGGGTTCCACAGCGTCGGGCAGGCGCTGTTCGGAGCACTCGTGCGGGAGCTGTCGTCCGCAGCGAACGCGCCATCGGTGCAGCTCACGGACGAGGATGTCGCGCAGACGGATTTCCCTGCGCTCACAGCACGCTACGACCTCGTGCTCGCGCACCGCATGGAGCATTCCGAACCGTGGCCCGCGCAGGGTGTGCGCAGCCTCACCCTGATCCGCGAGCCCCTGGACGTGGCGGTAGCGGCCTCACATCCGCTCGCCGGTCGTGCCAGCCTCACACCGGCCGAGGTCGCAGGAGAGCGATGGGTCACCAGTCGCATCGGCTACTCCCCCGACGACGTGCTCCGTGCCGTATCGGCGGTGGCCCATCGGCCCGTCGACATCCAACACCGCATCAACGATTACGGCGCGGTGTCGGCCGTCGTGGCCGCCGGAGGGGTGATCGGGATGCTACCGCGCTTCACCTCGCGCAGCGTCGACGACCGCGACCTCGTGCGCGTCCCTCTCGAAGGTGTGAGCACGCACCGGATGATCGACGTGCTCGCGCGGCCCGAGACACTTCGTCGTCGATCGGTCCGCGTGGTCGTGGAAGCCCTTCGCGGCGTGATGACGCGCCTGAGCGAGAGCGGGTCCTGAGCACGCCCGGCGCGGTGGATAGGCTCGGAGGATGACCGACGCCACCAATCCGCTGCTGCAGCCGTCGACGCTTCCCTACGGGCTCCCCGACTACGCCGCGATTCGGCCGGAGCACTATCTCCCCGCTTTCCAGGCGGGTTTCGAGGAGCAGCTCCGCGAGATCGAGCGCATCACCGTGGTGCGCTCGATGCCCACGTTCGAGAACACCCTTGAGGCGCTAGAGCGATCCGGCGAGCTGCTGGATCGTGTCGCGCACACCTTCTACACGGTGAGTTCGGCCGATGCGACGCCCGAGATCCAGGAGATCGACGAGCAGCTCGCGCCGCTCATGGCAGCGCATGAGGATGCGATCACGCTCGACAGCCGGCTCTACTGGCGTGTGCAGCAGGTGTACGAGCAGCTCGACGCGCTGAACCTCGATCCGGAGCAGCGGTACCTCGTGGAGCGCCGTCATCGTGAGATGACCTTGGCCGGTGCGGGCCTCGACGACGAAGCGAAGGCGCGGCTGACCGCCATGAACCAGAAGCTGTCGACCCTGACCAACACGTTCGAGCGCAACCTGCTGAACGACACCAACGACCTGGCCGTGGTGTTCGACACGGCCGACGAGCTCGACGGATTGAGCGCGGGAGAGCTCTCCGCTGCCGCACGTGCCGCCACGGACAGGGACTTGGACGGAAAGCTCCTGATCACTCTCCCGCTCTTCACAGGCCACCCTGCTCTGGCGCAGTTGCGCCCGCGGGAATCGAGACGTCGCATCATGGCGGCCTCGCTCGCACGCGGGTCTCGCGACAACGCGAACGACAACCGTCCGGTCCTTCTCGCGATCGTGCGTCTGCGGGCGGAGCGTGCACAGTTGCTCGGCTACGACTCGCACGCTGCCGCCGTGACCGCGGATGAGACGGCAGGAAGCCCGGAGGCGGTCGAGCGGATGCTCCGACGCCTCGCCGGACCATCCGCGCGCAACGCCCTGGCCGAACGCGCAGCTCTGCAGACGATCGTCGACGAGACCGAGCAGATCCCGTTCCCGGTCGAGGCGCACGACTGGGCCTTTTACACCGAGCGGGTGCGCACTGCACGATACGACATCGACTCCAGCGCGCTTCGGCCCTGGTTCGAAGCGGAGCGCGTGCTCCAGGATGGCGTCTTCTTCGCGGCGACGCAGCTCTACGGCGTCACGTTCTCCGAGCGCGATGACCTCGCCGCGTATCACCCCGGCGCGCGCGTCTTCGAGGTGCGCGACGCCGACGGCTCGCCGGTCGGTCTCTACGTGCTCGATCTGTACACGCGCGATTCCAAGCGCGGCGGCGCGTGGATGAATGCGATCGTCAGCCAGTCGCGACTCCGCGGCACCGCTCCGGTCGTGGTCAACAACCTGAACGTGCCGCTTCCCGGAGAAGGGGAGCCGACGCTCCTGACGCTCGACGAGGTGACCACGCTGTTCCACGAGTTCGGACACGCTCTGCACGGCCTCTTCGCGACTGTCACCTACCCACACTTCGCGGGGACGAACGTGTTCCGCGACTTCGTCGAGTTCCCGAGCCAGGTGAACGAGATGTGGATCCTGTGGCCGGAGGTCCTCGAGAACTACGCGCGTCACCACGAGACCGGCGCTCCACTCGATCCCTCGATCGTCGAGCGCCTGCGAGCGACCGAGACGTTCGATCAGGGGCACGCGACCAGCGAGTATCTGGCTGCCGCATGGTTGGACCAGGCCTGGCATCGTCTCGGCACGGATGCCGAAGTCGACGACGTCGCCGCTTTCGAGGCCGCCGCTCTGGCGGACATCGGTCTGAAGGACCCGACCGTGCCGACGCGGTACTCATCCACCTACTTCGCCCACGTGTTCGCCGGCGGCTACAGCGCGGGGTACTACTCGTACATCTGGAGCGAGGTGCTCGACGCCGACACGGTCGACTGGTTCCGAGAGAACGGTGGTCTCACCCGGGCGAATGGCGACAGATTCCGCGCACGACTCCTCGGCGTGGGAGGTTCCAAGGATCCTCTCGAGGCATACCGCGACTTCCGGGGCCGCGATGCGGATATCGATCCGCTCCTGAAGAGGCGTGGACTGGGCGACTGAGGCGTGAGACGCTGAGCGCATGAACGCCTTTCGCGACGCCCCGTTCGGTCCTGCGGACCGCCTCGACCTCGAGTCCGTCCCCCTCGCCGTCATCCGCCACGAGGGCATCCGCCTCGCCGATCTCCCGGAGGCGTTCGACGCCGGCTACTCGGCGATCGCGCTCACCTTCGCCGGAGGCGTGCTCGTCCCGACCGGCCCGGCACTCGCGGTGTATCACGGCGATCCGATGGGCGTCTTCGACCTGGAACTCGGCTTCCCCGTGCAGACGGCACCGGCGAACCCCATCCCCACCGCGAGTGGCCGCGTCATCGTCGCTTCGACACTGCCCTCAGGACCCGCGGTCGCGACCACGCTGTTCGGCTCCTATGAGGAACTGGGTGGCGCATGGGCCGGCCTCGTCGAGCGCGCGTCGGCGCAGGGGCTTCGTCCCGGGGGGATCTGGATCGAGATCTACGTGTCCGACCCGAGCGCTCCGGCACCAGAACTGCGTACGGACCTGATCATGCCGATCGGCTGACGAAACCCGTCACGCGCAGAGCCTCGTTCGGAGTCACCGTCCGAGCTGGTCCATGGCTTTGTACCAGGTGAGCTGGTGGTAGCTCTGCGGGAGGAGGTCGCCGAGTCCATCGAGCGACAGCACATGGACGACGATCGACTCGCTCTCGTCGAGAGACTGCTCCGCGACGCGCGCACACCCGCGCGCGAGGAAATGATGCACCCGGTTCGTGTGGTTGCCGAAGTTCGCCCAGGTCGATCCGAGATCGATGAGATCGTCGGCGGCATACCCGGTCTCCTCGAGCAGCTCACGGCGCGCCGCAGCCTCCGGCGACTCACCAGGCTCTACTCCCCCGCCGATGGTGCCGACGGCCACGACGCCTGCACCGTGCCGATACTCTTCGACGACGATGGCGTCATCGTTCCGGTCGAGGGCGAGGACGGAGATCCAGTCCCCGTACTCCAGCACGTAGTACGGGGCGATCGACACACCGCTGCCATTCACGCACTCGTCGGCGTGGAGGTGGATCCACCGGTCGGCGACGAGCGTCTCGCGCGCCACCGTCTTCCAGGGAGCCGGCTCCGCGCTCATGCGCTCTTGCGCTTGCGCTCCATCACGATGGTGGGCGGTGCGCCTTCGTCGACGGCAGCGCGGGTCACGATGACCTTCGCCACGTCCTCGGCGGAGGGGATCTCGAACATGATGGGCCCGAGCACGTCTTCCAGGATCGCCCGAAGACCGCGAGCACCGGTCTTGCGCTCGACGGCGAGGTCGGCGATGGAGCGCAGTGCCTCTTCTTCGAACTCGAGCTGCACGCCGTCGATCTCGAACATCCGCTGATACTGCTTCACCAGCGCGTTGCGCGGGCCCGTCAGGATGTCGATCAGCGCATCCTGGTCGAGCGGTGACACGTTGGTCACGACCGGCAGACGCCCGATGAACTCGGGGATCAGCCCGAACTTGTGCAGGTCTTCCGGAAGCACCTCGCTGAACAGGTCGAGGTCCTTGCCCTTGTCGTGCAGCGGAGCACCGAAGCCGATTCCATGCTTGCCGACGCGGGCCGACACGATGTCTTCGAGACCCGCGAAGGCTCCGGCGACGATGAACAGCACGTTGGACGTGTCGATCTGCAGGAACTCCTGGTGCGGGTGCTTGCGACCGCCCTGGGGCGGCACCGAGGCTACCGTGCCCTCGATGATCTTCAGGAGCGCCTGCTGGACGCCCTCGCCCGAGACGTCGCGCGTGATGGAGGGGTTCTCCGCCTTGCGGGCGATCTTGTCGACCTCGTCGATGTAGATGATGCCCTGCTCGGCGCGCTTGACGTCGTAGTCGGCGGCCTGGATGAGCTTGAGGAGGATGTTCTCGACGTCTTCGCCGACATAGCCGGCCTCGGTAAGAGCGGTGGCATCGGCAACGGCGAACGGGACGTTCAGCCGCTTCGCGAGCGTCTGTGCGAGGTACGTCTTCCCACAGCCGGTCGGGCCGATGAGCAGGATGTTGCTCTTGGCGATCTCGACCTCTTCGGCCTTCTGCTCAGCGGTCTGAAGAGTGCCGTGGGCGCGAACGCGCTTGTAGTGGTTGTAGACGGCGACGGAAAGAGCGCGCTTGGCCGGCTCCTGGCCGACGACGTACTCCTCAAGGAAGGAGAAGATCTCACGCGGCTTGGGAAGCTCGAACTCGGCGACCCCGTCGGCAGACGACTCGGCCATGCGCTCTTCGATGATCTCGTTGCACAGTTCGACGCACTCGTCGCAGATGTACACACCGGGGCCGGCGATGAGCTGCTGCACCTGCTTCTGGCTCTTTCCACAGAAAGAGCATTTGAACAGGTCAGCGCTTTCACCGATGCGGGCCATGCGCGTCCTCCTAGGGGGGATCAGAGATCGTCCTTCGAGCCTAACCGCTGCTTACGACACCGGGCCGCATTGAGGGCACTCGACATCGCGGCCATTGGACGGCGAAGGGATCGACAGCCGTCTGGCGCCTTCTCCGGGCGATGGCTGCCGACCCCTTCGCGAGATCGACTGTTCGGTCAGACCATGCTCTTCGTGTGCCAGACGGTCTTCACCTCGGTGAAGGCGCCGATCCGTTCCGGCGAGGCGACGACCTCACCGGGGGTAAGCACACGCTTGAGCGTCTCCGCTGCGGCGATCTGCATGTCTACCCAATCCAAGGCGCCGGCACCCGCGAGGTCGAGGGCGTTCACGTCCTGGTGGGATGCCAGCCATGGAGCCATCTCCGCCGGCGAACCCGTCAGCACGTTGACGACGCCACCGGGGACATCGCTGGTGACGAGGACCTCGGCGAGGCTGATGGCCGAGAGCGGGTGCTGCTCACTCGCGATGACGACCACGGTGTTCCCGGCGACCAGCGCGGGAGCCACGACCGACACCAGGCCGAGCAGCGCCGAGTCCTGCGGTGCGATGATCGCGACGACGCCCGTCGGCTCCGGCACGGAGATGTTGAAGTACGGCCCGGAGACGGGGTTCGCGTTGCCCGCCACCTGGGCGTACTTGTCGCACCAGCCGGCGTACCAGACCCAGAGATCGATCGCCTCATCGACCTGCGCGGCCGCAGCGGCGGACGACACGCCCTCCTGCGCCGAGATCTCGTCGATGAACTGCGCACGGCGACCCTCGAGCACCTCTGCGACGCGGTACAACACCTGACCGCGGTTGTAGGCGGTCGCCCCCGACCAGCCCTTCACCGCCGCGCGAGCGGCGACGACGGCGTCACGGGCATCCTTGCGAGAGCCCTTCGCGGCGTTCGCGAGGAAGGCCCCCTTGGAGGAGAGCACCTCGTACGTGCGGCCGGACTCGCTCCGCGGGAACGCTCCGCCGATCGCGAGCTTGTAGGTCTTCGGCACGGTCAGTCGCTTGCTCATGCTGCGGCTCCCTTGAGGTAGGCGGTGAGCCCCTGACGGCCGCCCTCGCGACCGTATCCGGACTCCTTGTAGCCGCCGAACGGGCTCGACGGGTCGAAGCGGTTGAAGGTGTTCGCCCAGATGACACCGGCACGCAGGCGATCGGCCACCGCGAGGATGCGCGATCCCTTGTCGGACCAGATCCCCGCGGAGAGCCCGTACGGCGTGTTGCTCGCCTTCGCGATCGCCTCGGCGGGGGTGCGGAACGTGAGCACCGAGAGCACAGGCCCGAAGACCTCGTCGCGGGCGATGCGGTGCGACGCCTCGACGCCGGTGAAGATCGTCGGCGCGAACCAGAAGCCCTGCTCCGGGATCGCGCAGTCCGCCGTCCAGCGCTCGGCGCCTTCGGCCTCGCCGATGTCGCTCAGCTCACGGATGCGGGCGAGCTGCGCTGCGGAGTTGATCGCGCCGATGTCGGTGTTCTTGTCGAGAGGGTCGCCGAGGCGGAGGGTCGACAGGCGCGACTTGAGCCGATCGACGACCTCGTCGTGGATCGACTCCTGCACGAGCAGTCGGCTTCCGGCGCAGCAGACGTGGCCCTGGTTGAAGAAGATGCCGTTCACGATGCCTTCGACCGCCTGATCGATGGGGGCGTCGTCGAACACGATGTTCGCGGCCTTGCCGCCCAGTTCGAGCGTCAGCTTCTTCGGAGTGCCGGCGACAGCCCGGGCGATGTCCCGTCCGACACCGGTCGAACCGGTGAAGGCCACCTTGTCGACGTCGGGGTGACGCACGAGCGCAGAGCCCGTCGCTCCGGCACCCGTCACGATGTTGACGACACCGGCCGGAAGGTCGGCCTGCTGCAGGATCTCGGCGAAGATCAGCGCGGTGAGGGGCGTCGTCTCGGCCGGCTTGAGCACCACCGTGTTGCCGGCGGCGAGAGCGGGAGCGATCTTCCAGGCCAGCATCAGCAGCGGGAAGTTCCACGGGATGATCTGACCCGCGACGCCGAGAGCCCGCGGGTTCGCGCCCAGTCCCGCGTGATCGAGCTTGTCGGCCCAGCCCGCGTAGTAGAAGAACCAGGAGGCGACGAGCGGCACGTCGACGTCGCGGCTCTCCTTGATCGGCTTGCCGTTGTCGAGGCTCTCGGCGACGGCAAGCTCACGGGCGCGCTCCTGCACGAGGCGGGCGATGCGGAAGAGGTACTTCCCTCGGTCGCGACCGCTCATCTTCGACCAGGTCTTCTCGTAGGCGCGACGCGCGGCGGCGACCGCACGGTCGACGTCCTCATCACTCGCCGAAGCGATCTCGGCGATGTGCTTCTCGGTCGCCGGTGAGATGGTGTTGAACGGCGTGCCGGAGCCGTCGACGAACTCGCCGTCGATGAACAGCCCGTAGCTGTCCTTGAGGTTCAGGACCGCGGTGGACTCCGGTGCGGGAGCGTATTCCAGAAATGACATGTTCGTCTTCCCGTCAGTCGATCGTGACGTAGTCGGGGCCCGAGTAGTGGCCGGAGCTGAGCTTCTGTCGCTGCAGGAGCACGTCGTTGAGGAGGCTGGAGGCGCCGAAGCGGAAGAGGTGCGGCTGGAGCCACTCCTCGCCGACAGTCTCGGCGACGGTGACGAGATACTTCACCGCATCCTTCGACGAGCGGATGCCACCGGCCGGCTTCACACCGATCTTCTCTCCGGTGCCGCGGTACCAGTCGCGCACGGTCTCCAGCATGAGGAGCGTCGTCGGGAGGGTGGCTGCGGGCTGCACCTTGCCGGTCGAGGTCTTGATGAAGTCCCCTCCCGCCAGGATGCCCAGCCACGAGGCGCGCTTGATGTTGTCGTAGGTGTTCAGCTCGCCGGTCTCCAGGATCACCTTGAGCGAGGCGTACGAACCGTCCTCACGACGGCAGGCCTCCTTGACCTGGGCTATCTGGTCGAAGACCAGGCCGTACCGGCCGGACAGGAACGCTCCACGATCGATCACCATGTCGATCTCATCGGCGCCCGCAGCCACCGCCTCGGCGGTGTCGGCGAGCTTGATCGCAAGCGAGGAGCGTCCGCTGGGGAATGCCGTGGCGACGGCCGCGACGGAGATCAGGCCGTCATCGGGGTCACCGTGCATCCCGCCGAGCGCGGTCACCGCGTCGCCGACCATGTCACCGTACACGCAGACCGCTGCGACCCGCGGGGTCGAAGGATCCGCGGCGTCCGGATTCTTCGCCTTGGCCACGAGAGAGCGCACCTTTCCGGGAGTGTCAGCTCCCTCGAGCGTCGTGAGGTCGATCAGCTTGATGATCGTGTCGAGCGCCCACGCCTTCGAGGTGGTCTTGATCGACCGGGTGCCGAGCCCGGCAGCGCGCTGCTCCAGACCGACGGCATCCACGCCGGGAAGTCCGTGCAGGAATCGCCGGAGCGTGGCGTCGTCGGGCTCGCCGCCCAGAACGTCCACCGCCGCCCTGCGACTGAGTTCTTTGGTCGTCACTGTTCCTCCAACAATGCTCGTGCTGTGGTCTCATCGGTCACCAGAACGCCGCACAGGCCGCTGGTGACCACGGTGCGTGCGATGTCGTGCTTGGCGGGGCCCGCCGTCACGAAGATCGCACGAGCGGCTCCGCGCAGACGGTCGAGAGAGACTCCGACGGTCCGTGCATCGAGCTGCGAGTCGACGATGTTGCCCTCCGCGTCGACGTAGCGCCCGAGGACGTCGCCGACGGCGCCGCGTCGTGCGAGCTCTTCGACATCCTCCGCACTGAGGTAGCCGTTCTCGACATGGGCGGACGAGGCATCGCAGGGTCCGGCGGTGAACAGGAAAGCCTGGGCCTCGGCTGCCTCTTCGAGGACGGCGGCGACGGTGCGGTCGGACTCGATCGCCTGCTTCGTCTCCACGCGCTCGAGGATGGCCGGGCTCGGCAGCAGGGAGACCTGCCCCGAAGCGCGCTGGGCGATCGTGACGGCGAGGCCTGCTGCGCCCCCGGAGCGTCGGTTCAGGCTCACTCCCCCGTTGAGCTGCACCACGGTCACGCCGTTCGCCCAGCCATCCGGAAGCGCCTCGGCCACGGCACGGAGTGTACGGCCCCAGCTCACCCCGAGGGTGCGGGGAACGGGGCGCAGCGCGGTCAGGAAGTCGGCTGCGGCCTGAGCGACACGTTCGAGGGTGCCGTCATCGCCTTCCGGAGCCGGCACGACCACGGCATCGGTGAGGCCGAAGCGCTCGACGAGAAGCCGCTCCAGGCCGAGTCGGCGGGCGCGCGGGTGCACGATCTCGATGCGGACGATGCCGCGTTCGCGGGCCTGGGTCAGCAGACGGCCGACCTTCCAGCGCGAGATCTTGAGGAGTCCGCCGATCTCGTCCTGGGTCTTGTCCTCGTCGTAGTACAGCTCGGCGACGCGGACCATGAGCAGATCTTCTTCCACGGCTTCCTCCTTCCTCCTCCAGAGTAGGCCCTCGTCAGCGTTCGCGCACCACAGTGCTCATATGCGCACTTTGTCGTCGGGTCGTGCACATCCGCCGGGCACGACGAAGGGCGCCCGTCGGATGACGGACGCCCTTCGATCGATCGGGTCAGACGCGCTTGCGCGTCGTGAGCACCTGGTCGACGATGCCGTACTCCAGCGCCTGTGCGGCGGAGAGGATGTTGTCACGATCGATGTCGCGGTTCACCTGCTCCGGGGTGCGGTTGGTATGTCCCGCGAGCGTCTCCTCCAGCCAGGTGCGCATGCGGAGGATCTCCGCGGCCTGGATCTCGATGTCGGACGCCTGGCCGTGGCCGGCCTCCCCCATCGCGGGCTGGTGGATGAGCACGCGGGCGTTCGGGAGCGCGAGACGCTTGCCCGGCGCACCGGCAGCGAGCAGCACAGCCGCAGCCGAAGCCGCCTGGCCGAGCACCACGGTCTGGATCTGCGGCGCGACGTACTGCATCGTGTCGTAGATCGCCGTCATCGCGGTGAACGAGCCACCAGGCGAGTTGATGTACATCGTGATGTCGCGCTCGGCGTCCTGGCTCTCCAGAACGAGGAGCTGTGCCATCACGTCGTCGGCCGAGGCGTCGTCGACCTGCACGCCGAGGAAGATCACGCGGTCTTCGAACAGCTTGTTGTACGGGTCCTGGCGCTTGAAGCCGTAGGCGGTGCGCTCTTCGAACTGCGGCAGCACGTAGCGGCTGGAAGGCAGGTCACCGGCTGAGCGGAAGGTGGGTGTGTACATGAGCGTCCTTTCGCTTTCCGTTACTCGGTGTCCTGGTCGGTTCCGCCGCCGCCGATGACGTCGGAGGCCGATTCGCGGATGTGATCGACGAAGCCGTACTCGAGCGCTTCCTCGGCCGTGAACCAGCGGTCGCGGTCACCATCGGCGTTGATCTGCTCGACCGACTTGCCGGTCTGGGCAGCGGTGATCTCGGCGAGGCGGTTCTTCATCGACATGATGAGCTGCGCC
>NZ_LSJW01000141.1:0-1240 GCF_001557335.1 Microbacterium sp. CCH5-D1 | reverse complement strand
TTGCCCTCCCAGAACCCGCCGCCCTCCACGCCGCCCGAACTTAGGCCGGTGGCCGAGGCGAGGCCGGTTGCGCGGATCATCGCCGTCAGCGGGTCTTCGCAGCCCCTGATCGGTGACCAGCGCAGCCCGGCCGGGATGCCCTCGGCCAGGTGCTGCGGGTCGAACACGGCGGTCGGGCCGATGCGTTGGCGCGCGCGCAGGCTCGCGGTGAGGTTGTCCGGGCGGGTCGAGGTGGCGACCACTCCGCCGGGCGCATCCAGGATCGTCGGCACGACGATCTGGAGGGATTTGCCGCTTCGAGGCGGGCCGATGACCAGCAGAGAGTCCTCCACGCTGGCCCACACGTCAAGCCCATGCGAGGTGCCGATCCGATAGCCCACATCGGACGGCGCGGGACGCTCCAGAGAGGGCCGGAGATTCCCTGCCCGAGATAGCAGCGCCTTGGCGGAGGCGGCCTGAGCCACGTCATGTTTCGTTGCCGTGCCGGGAAGTCGATGAGGGTCTTGCGCACTCTTGCGCGACTGGCGGCGCAGGAGTGTCCACGCCCAGGTGATCGCCGCCGCCAGCAGCCCCAGCAGCACGACCGCGACGATCCAATAGGCGACGACACTGAGGCCATCGGCCTCCAGCGCGGTCGCCGGGTCGCCGGGGTTGAACAGCACCCCGACCCCGGCGGCGGGGCCGGCCAGGGGTTGAGCGGTGCCGGTGAGGAACGCCGCGACCGACCCGGCACCGCGCAGCAGCAGCGTGAGCGCGAACACCCCGATCAGTCCGATCATGGCGGCGTTGGTCAGCTCGTCACCGAAGGAGCCGGTCTGCCTGCCCGGTGCCGGGGCACTCATGACAGGCTCCGCACGACGAACGTGCCCGAGACCCTGCCCACGAGCACAACCTCGTCGCCGGGGTCGACGTGGTCACAGGCCAGGTCGATGAGCGCGCGGGCGGTGCCAGTCGGGGCGGCGTCGGTGTGCCTGATGATGTGGCACACCGCAATGTCCTCACCGGGCACGAAACCATCCCCGGTCACTTCCAGCAGCCGGGGCGCATCCGCAGGTTCGGGTTCCGGCGGGGCCGGAGCGGGGGTGTTCTTGCGGGCGGTGGCGGTGATGATGTCGGTGAACGTCGAGCCATCGGCCTCGGTGACCTCGACTCGTGCCGGAATCATCCGCTCGGCGGTGACCTGATCGACAATCCGCGCGAACGAGCCGCGCCGCCATGCGCCCTCGGCGACCGGCGGGGC
>NZ_LSJW01000140.1:0-28235 GCF_001557335.1 Microbacterium sp. CCH5-D1 | reverse complement strand
GCGGTCGATCGCGAGACCCTCGACGCCGCCGGCATCGATCCCGCCGCGTCCGAGGCCATGCTCCGTCACGCCGCGCTCGCCCCCCTGACCGATGTGAAGGTCACCTCCGAGGAGCCGGCGGAAGGCGGTACGGCCGTCACCGTCGACTACCGGGCGAGCGGCCATCCGGGAACCAGCACCTTCCTGATCGAGCAGGACGGATGGGCGGGCGTCACCCCGAACTGGCGCTTCACCACCAGCCCGCTGGCCGTGGTGGATCTGACGCTGCGTGGCGCAGACCGGTTCGCCGTGAACGGGTTCGAGGTCGACAGGCGCCAGATCTCGGTCGACGGGGTCGACGCCGCCTCGCTCGACCCGCTGCCCCTGCTCGTCTTCACACCGGGACTGTATGCGGTGACGGTCGACACCCCGATCTCGACCGCCTCGGGCCACGGGGTTCTCGCGGACACACCGCTGGCCATCACGCCGCTCGATGTGCAGACCGAGCCGACGGAGGCGTTCATCGACGTGGTCCAGGAGCGCGTCGAGTCCTTCCTCGCCGAGTGCACGACGCAGGAGGTCCTCCAGCCGACCGCCTGCCCGTTCGGCCTGCGGGTCACGAATCGTCTCGCGTCCGCTCCGAAGTGGTCGATCGCCACCCAGCCCCGTGTCACGGTCGCACCCGACGGCGGACAGTGGCAGATTCCGTCGACGGACGCGGTCGCCCACGTCGACGTCGACATCAGGTCGCTGTTCGACGGCAAGGTCCAGCCGCTGTCCGAAGACGTGCCGTTCCAGCTCAACGGGACGATCACGATCCTGCCGGACGGCACGGCATCGATCAGGGTCGGCTCCCCCAGCGAAGCCCCGGTCGACTGACCGGACCCCACTTCGGCGTCAGCGCCCCTCGCGGCTGTCGCGCTCGGCGAGGGCCGCCAGCTTGGCGTTGTACTCCTCGAGCTCCGCGTCCCCGGTGCGGTCGGCATGCCGGTCGCGGCGCTTCTGCAGCTTCGTGTCGCTTCGGCTCCACTGGATCGCGACGGTGATCGCGAGGATCAGGGTGGGGATCTCGCCGATCGACCATGCGATGCCGCCCCCCACGTACTGGTCCATCATCGGGTCGACACCCCAGTCGCGCCCCATCGAGCCGAACCAGTCGGCGACCATGAGGCCTTCCTGCATCATGATGGCGATGCCGAAGAAGGCGTGCATCGCCATCACAGCGATCAGGGTGATCAGACGGCCAGGGTACGGCAGACGGTACGGGACGGGGTCGACGCCGATCAGGCTCATCACGAACAGATAGCCCGAGATCAGGAAGTGGATCACCATCCACTCGTGGCCGAGATGCTCGTACATCGACCACCGCACCAGATCGGTGAAGTAGAAGGCCCACAGCGACAGGATGAAGATCGCGGCAGCGACGAACGGGTGGGTCACGACGCGCGCGAACGGAGAGTGCACGGCCCACATGATCCATTCGCGACCACCGCGCGTGCCGTCGTCGCGCTTGTGGATCGCGCGGAGGGCGAGCGTGATGGGGGCGCCGGAGACCATCAGCAGCGGGATGGCCATCGACAGCATCATGTGGCCCATCATGTGGATGCTGAACAGGTACTCCTGGTACGCGTTGAGCGGGCCGCTGGTCACCCAGACCAGCAACAGCATGCCGAGCACCCAGAACACGGTGCGATGGATCGGCCACCGGTCGCCGCGCAGCCGCAGGCGTCGCACGCCGGCGAGGTACAGGAACAGGCCGAAGCCGGCAGCGACGAGCCAGAGCACGTCGAAGTCCCAGGCGGTGAACCAGCGCTCCAGCGTCAACTCCGGAGGCAGCGTCGAGCCGGTGAGGATCTGTGCGGGGGTCTGGGCGAAGGCAGCGACCTCACCGGTGGGCGGAGGCGTGCGTGCGAGAGCGGCTGCCGCACCCGAGGCGAGGCCCATCAGCGCGACCTCGCACAGCACCAGGAGCCAGAACCAGCCCGCAGCGCGCTGACCCGTCAGCTTGGGGATGAGGCGGGACCGGTACCAGGCGCCCAGCAGTCCCATGCCCCCGAGGAGGGCGATCTTGGCGAGCACGATCCAGCCGTACGGAGTCGCCCACAGGGCCTCCCAGCTCCCGACCGCGACGACCGACCGCGTGACCCCCGAGAACGCCACCACGGCGAACGCGGCGATCGCCAGGGAGGAGTAGCGGCCGACGAGGCGCACGGGGTCGACGTCGGTCCGCCCCCGCAGCAGCACGAGCAGCAGGAGGCCACCGAGCCAGACCGCGGCGCCGATCGTGTGGAGCAGGATCGAGTTCACCGCCATGTTGTGCCCGGCGAGGTCTCCGGCGTGCCCCTGCGTCGCGAGGGGGAGGAAGGACGCCGCGGCGAGCAGCGCTGTGATGAGCGTGGGCGTCCACGAGCGCCAGGCGAACGCCAGCACCGTGATGATGGCACCGAAGATGGTGGTGATGAGCCAGGACTGACCCAGCGGCAGCTCCAGCAGGAAGCGGCCGAGCTGAGAGCCGAACTCGCGCTCGATGCTGAGCTTCGGGTTGAAGGCGGCCATGAAGGCCAGGAACCCGGCGAGGCCCGCGGACACCGTGAACACGGCGGCACCGACCGAGGCGATGTTCAGAGCCGCATCGAACGACCGCTCCCCCGCGCGCAGACCGAAGAGCGCGAGCACGAGCGAGCCGAGCATGACGGCACCGGAGACGTTCATGACGAGCTTGGCCACGGGCGTGCCCCAGAGCACGAACGGACCGGGGTCCTGCAGCAGGGGCGGCTTGGCCCCGCCGCCCACGAGGAGCGCCAGCACCAGGGCCACGAGGGCGGCGACGAGGAGGATGGCGACGCCGGAGACGCGATACGCCGAAATCCGACTCGTCGACTCGCTGCGGGAACTCACCCCTCCAGCCTAGGCGCGCCCGGCGATGAGAAAGCACGAAGGCCGCCCCCGTCGGAACGGGAGCGGCCTTCGAAGAGGTGCGGTCGAATTACTTGACGGCAGCCTTGAGCTTGGAACCAGCGGTCACCTTGACGCGCTTGCCGGCCGGGATCTTGATCTCGGCACCGGTCTGCGGGTTGCGGCCCGTGCGAGCAGCGGTGTCGACCTGCTCGAAGGAGATCCAGCCCGGGATGGAGACCTTGCTGCCCTTGGCAACAGCGTCGGAGACCGTGGCGAACAGCGAGTCGAGGACACCGGAGACGGTGGCCTGGCTCTGGCCGGTGGCGGAAGCGATGCTCGCGACGAGCTCGGTCTTGGTGATGGACTTGTCAGCCATGTCATCCTCCAGCGACGAAGACCGTCGCATCGTTGTGGGGTGTCGGAGCGGATGCTCCTGGTCTGTCGACCGCCTTGAATGTACCAACGACCACCCTCATTTCCGCGTCATTTCGCGGGTTTTGGGCAATTACTGGGCGTGTCGCGTCACTTTTGTCACTCCAGTCACATGTTCGGGGGCCTCGGCGGGCCGGAGAGCAGGTCCAGGAAACGGCCTGATCCGGCGTGATCACCTGACCCGGCTCGCGGTGCAGGGACGCGAAAGGGGCGAGGATCCGAAGATCCTCGCCCCTTTCGACTGTCTGCTGAGACTTACCAGCTCGACTTGGTGACACCGGGCAGCTCGCCACGGTGTGCCATGTCACGGAAGCGGACACGCGAGATGCCGAACTTCGTGAGGACACCGCGGGGGCGGCCGTCGATGACGTCGCGCGAACGCACGCGAGCCGGCGACGCGTTGCGCGGCAGCTTCTGCAGGCCGACGCGTGCGGCCTCGCGGGCCTCGTCGGTGGCGTTCGGGTCGATCAGGGTCTTCTTCAGCTCGGCGCGACGCTCGGCGTAACGCTCGACGATGACCTTGCGCTGCTCGTTGCGAGCGATCTTGCTCTTCTTAGCCATTGATCAACGCTCCTCTCGGAATTCGACGTGCTGACGGATGACCGGGTCGTACTTCTTGAGCACGAGGCGGTCGGGGGTGTTGCGGCGGTTCTTCTTCGTCACGTACGTGTAACCCGTACCTGCCGTCGAACGCAGCTTGATGATCGGACGGACGTCCTGAGCCTTCTTGGCCATTAGAGCTTCACACCCTTCGCCTGGAGGTCCTTGACCACGTTCTCGATGCCGCGGACGTCGATCACCTTGATGCCCTTGGCGGACACGTTGAGCGTGATCTTACGACCGAGCGAGGGAACGAAATACGTCTTCTTCTGCACGTTCGGGTCGAAGCGGCGCTTCGTCCGGCGGTGCGAGTGCGAGACATTGTGTCCGAAGCCGGGAACAGCTCCGGTCACCTGGCACACTGCTGCCATGATGTGACTCCTTCTATACCGTGAGGCCGGACGGCCCCACCCAAGATCCCTTGTCTGCACACGACCACGACCCGCCGATCTCTCGGCCGCAGAAGGGGAAGCATGCGAACTGCGCACAGGAGTGTGCGCAGACAAAGAGTCAGTTTAGCACGGCCGGCGCCGCGGTTCGCATCGCGCACACGGCACCAGCTCAGGCCGACATCGAGCCGTTCGCGCGACTCGACGCCTCGGCCGCACCGCGTCCCCATCGGAACGGGGAAACCGTGGGATCCGCGTCGATCCAGAAGCGCCACGGGAATGCCGCGGTCCCCGCGACGCCTGCCACTCCGACCCGAGGGCCGCTCACCACGTCGTCGCGCTGCGGCCCCAGCCAGAGTTCCGCCCGCGCCCCGTGCTGCTGGCCTGCCGTGACGGCGTCGATCCCGTCGTGCAGCGGATGTCGCAGGCCCACAGCCTGCCCGAGGCGGCCCGGCCCGCGGGCGAGGTCCCGCAGCGCGATGCGCCCGAGCGGAAGGGCGACGCCACGACGCAGGGCTGCAGCCTCCACCCCTGCCACGACCTCACCGGCGCGGAGCAGCACGCCGTCGCCCTGTCCCTCCGGTCCGCACACGACGTTGACGCAGGAGTGGATGCCGTGGCTCAGGTACACGTAGAGACGCCCCGGCTCACCCCACATGGTCGAATTGCGCGCCGTCCGTCCCATGCGGGCGTGCGACCCGGGGTCGGGGATCTCCCCCGTGCCCTGGCCGTGATAGGCCTCGACCTCGGTGATGCGCAGCCGCACTTCGACCGGGTCCGCCTCCGTCGCTGTGGAGATGAACGTGCGCAGCTCTCCACCCAGCAGACGCGGAGCGACGTCGACGGCGGAGCCGCTCAGGTCGGTGCGGACGGCGCGGCGCAGAGCCTCCTGCGGCCCTGCACCGCGCACGGGGTCGGGGCCGCCGGTCATCTCAGAATCTCGGGGCCGTCTGGCACCACGAGGCGTCGAAGCCGGTGAGGGCCACGAGCTCCTTGCCCGAGTCCATGTCGATCAGGTGCGTCTCGACGTTCTCGGGAAGCGGCAGCAGCATCCCGTCGTAGGCGTTGTTCGCCAGGTCTGGCGCGACGACGACGGCGGCATACTGACCGCTCGGCGATGCACAGGCCTGGAGGATCGAGTCCGTCGACCCGACCTCGACCAGCGGGGTCGCCGCACCGTCGTCGTCCACCCGCACGACCACCTGTCCGATCGGGAGACCCTCTTCGTCACGCGCGACGACGTGACGCAGTGTGCCGCCGGGGAACGGCGTGATGGAGCTCGCCGTGCCGTAGTCGGGGTCCGAAGCGGCGAGGGGCTGCTCCGAGCCGTCGGCCAGATCGAGTTCGACCACGGCTCCGTCGAGCCGCTCCACGATCGCGGTGTACGTGCCTCGGGAGATCCCCTGGATGGTGGCCGCGAGACCGAGCGACTGCACGCCGGCATCGGTCGAGCGGTCGACGAGCGAGAGCGCTCCGTCGAAGTCGATGAACAGCACGGCCGCGCTGTCGGGAACGAACTGCCACACGAACACGCTCGCCTCGGCACCGGCGACCTCGATGATCTGCGGGTCGTCGTCGCCGCTCAGCGACTGCGTGACGAGGACGCTCGCGCGCCCTTCGGTATCGCTGAGCTCCTTGTCCGAGTAGCTGTAGCCGACGAGGCCGCCGCGCTCGGAGACCTGGATCGCCCCCACGTAGCCGTCACCGGGGAGCTTCAGCTCACGCTGGTTCTTGCCGTCGCGGTCCATCACGAGCAGGCGGGATCCGTCGTCCTCCTCGACCGAGACCACGAGCTGCGTCGATGTCGCACGGAAGTCGTTGATCTTGTCGTGCTCGAACACCGCGACGGCCTTCTCTCCGCTGAGGTCGGTGAGGAAGATCTTGTCCTTGCCCTCGACGTCGCGGCGTAGCAGGAAGATGTTCGACGGCGGCGTCGTGAAGCTCGTGGTCAGCGTCGTCGTCGGGCCGCCTCCGGCACCGACGACATCGGCCACGCGGATCGTGTACTCGGTCGAATCGTCGAGCGGGACGGTGAATCGCACCCCCACGCCGCGACCGGAGGCATCGACGGTGAACGGCACCGCCGGCTCGACCGTCACCTGCGCGGGGTCGATGTCGGCGAGCGCCTGGTTCGCGGTGAGGATGACGCGGCTGCCTGAGGACTCGATCGCCTGCGCGGCGTTCACCTGCACGTCGCTGATGCGCGGTCCCTGGAGCAGGCTCGCGACACCCAGCCCCGTTCCGACGATGACGAGGACACCCAGCACGGCGGCGAGCGTGACGACGAAGCGACGACGGCTCCCCGGAGTCTGCACGGGCTCCGGCTCTGCCGCGACGCGAGGGGCCGGAGGCGTGTTCGGCTCCGCGGCCTCTGCGCGCTCCCTCTCGACGTCCGGGGCCGCGCCGACGAACACGGGCTCAGTCGCGAGCGGGACGGGCGGAAGGGTGGTCGCCTCCGCGTCTTCTCGGGCTGAAGCCTCGAAGGCTGCCATCTTCCGGGCTGCGGCCTCCTGCTCGGCGACCTCACGGTCGCCCGCCTCGCGCACCGCAGCCTCACGGACGGCAGCTTCACGAAGGACTGCCTCGTCTGCGACGGCATCCGGCTGGTCGGCAGACGAGGGATCCGCGGTGTGCGGATCGTGGTCCGGCGCCGCGGCGACGTGTTCGGCGGAGGCGATCACGCGGTCGATCCGCTCCGCCTCCGCTGCCTCGGCGGCTTCTCGCGCCGCACGCATCTCCGCGCGTGTGCGCGGGACGGCGGGCACCTCTGGGCGCTCGTCGTCAGTACTCATAGGGGTCCCCCGGCTCGTCGATCGCGACGACGTCGGTCGGTTCGATGCGGAGCTTCCCATCGGCATCCGCACGCACTGTTCCGGTGATCTCGACCCATTGGCCGGTCGCGTAGTCGTCGGGCTTCACGTCGACGGGGAGGATGGCGGTCTGCGCGTCGATCACGCAGTGCGTGATGACCAGGCGGGTGAGATTGACACCGTCGTCGGCATCGTCCGGGGTCACGAACCCCGTGAGCTTCACCGGCGCACCGTCATACGCGGCAGTGTTCGTCGCTGCGGCGAACACGCTCGCCCAGTCGCCGACGCCGAACGTCGAGGTGTCGGCGACGCCGAGGGCCACCGTGTCGGCACCGGCGAACAACGCACTCTGCTCTCCCGCGCGCGACATCGCGAGCTCGACGGACAGCGAGGCGGGCGGCAGCACGAGGCCGGCCACCACCACCCCGGAGGCGATGACACCACCCGTGACGGCGGCGACCCCGGCAAGCGTGCGGCGCGACGAGGGCGCAGTGGCTGGGCGCCCGTCGCCGTCCTCCGGGTCGGCGTGCTCCCGGTCGGCGTGATCCCGGGCGGCACTCTCCGCGCGTGACTTGCGGCGTGTGGGCGCAGGGGCATGCCCGTGATCGTGACCGTGGTCGCTCTCCTCGCCGAGCGGGAGGGTGCACGACCAGATCGCACCGGCCAGGGTGACGACGGCGGCTGTGCACGCGAACCACACCGACTCGGGGCTGATGTAGAGGGTGAGGCGTCCGGTGAGACCGAGACCGAGGGTGACGACCGAGATCACGGCGGCCAGCCCCACACCCAGCCAGCGGGTGCCGAGAGCGCGAACGCGCGCTGCGGTGGGCGAAGACAGCGCCACGCGCTCAGACAGTGCCACGTGCTCAGACAAGGACGTTCACCCCGATCCCGATGGCGAAGGCCGCGGCGAGCACGATGCCGACGATCCCGACGAGCGTGCGGCCCGTGAAGGTCGTGCGCATGAGCGCGAGCATCTTGATGTCGACGAGCGGCCCGACGAGCAGGAAGGCCACGATCGCGCCGGACGAGAACGTCGACGCGAACGACAGCGCGAAGAAGGCGTCGACATTCGAGCAGATGGCCACCGTCATCGCGAGGGCCATCATCGCGACGATCGACAGCACCGGGTTGGAGCCGATCGCCAGCAGCCACTCCCGCGGGATGAGCACCTGCACGGCTCCGGCGAGCGCCGAGCCGATCACGAGCGCGGGCATCACGGCGCGCAGCTCGATGAGGAACTGCGTGAGGCTGCGGCGCACAGGGGTTCCCGGTTCGTGGGTCACCCGATCGCAGGTGTCGACGAAACGCTGCGTGAGCATGCCGTCGGGGTCGGGGTGGCGGCTGTAGATCCAGCCGATCAGGTTGGCGATCAGGTAGCCGCCGACCAGGCGGGCGACGAGGATGCCGCCGTCCCAGCCGAACGCCGCGTGCGTGGTGAGGATCACGATCGGGTTCACGATCGGTGCGGCGATGAGGAATGTCATCGCCTCCGCCGGCGCGAGGCCGCGCATCATGAGTCCACGGGCGAAAGGAACGTTGCCGCACTCGCACACCGGGATCAGCATGCCGAGCAGCGACAGCACCGCACGACGGGCCCACGCGCGTTTCGGCAGCCAGCGGTGGATGACGTCGGCAGGAAGCCAGACCTGCACCACGATCGACAGCAGCACACCGAGGATCACGAACGGCAGGGCTTCGATGAGCACGCTCAGCGCGAGCGTGAGGCCGTCCTGCGCGCGGGTGGGCAGTGAGGCGGGGAACAGCTTCGGCAGGAAGGCATCGATCAGGAACAGGGTGGCGATGATGGCCACACCGAGGCCGACACCGATCCATGCCGAACGCGGCGAGGGTGCCGGGCGATGGGAGTGGCCGTGACGGGTCGCCGTTGCTGCCGAGGAGCTCACGCGGACGCGGCCCTCTCGGCATCGCGCTTGTTCGCGCACGGAGTGCACAGTCCGAAGATGTCGACCACGTGCGCGGCCTCGGTGAATCCGTGCAGGGCAGCCGTACGGTGCGCCCACTGCTCGACGTCCTTGGCCTCGATCTCGACGGTCAGACCGCAGGACCGGCAGATCAGGTGGTGGTGGTGGCCCTGCGTGGTGCATGCCCGGTAGAGCGCCTCACCCTCGGGGCTCTGCAGCGAGTCGGCGTCTCCGGAGGCGGCGAGCCCGGCGAGGGCGCGATAGACCGTGGCCAGGCCGATGCCGGTGTTGTCATCGCGCAGCGAGGCGTGCAGGCTCTGCGCGCTCACGAATCCGCGCGCGTCGGCGAGTGCTTCGCGCACGCGTTCGCGCTGCCAGGTGTTCCGCTGAGCCATAAGAAGAGTCTAGGCCGCGGCGATCAGCGGGGGCTGGGAGTGGATCTCAGGCCTGGACCCGGCGAACCCTGGCACGCGAGCGCTGCACGATCCAGCAGATCACGTAGATCGTGAACGACAGCGTCGTGATGTAGGGACTCACGGGCAGCGTTCCGGCGAGGGCGAGCAGGATGCCGCCGACCGCGGAGACGAACCCGAACAGCGCAGCCAGCAACGGCACCGCGATGGGGCCGGCCGTGACGCGCATCGCGGCGGCGGCCGGCGTGACCAGCAGTGCCATCACGAGGAGCGCGCCGATGATGTGCACGCTCACGGCGACGATCAGGCCGAGCAGCACCATGAACAGCAGACTCACGGCGCGGGTCGGCACCCCGCGGGCGGCGGCCGATTCCGGGTCGAGCGAGTCGAAGCGCAACGGGTTCCACATCACCAGCAGCCCGATGAGCACGACCATGCTGATGCCGATCAGCCACCCGAGGTCGGGGCTCGAGACCGAGACGATCTGCCCCGTCAACAGGCTGAAGCGGTTGGCGCTGCGGCCGTCGTAGAGCGACAGGAACAGGATTCCGAGACCGAGACCGAACGGCATGAGCACACCGACGATCGAGTTGCGGTCCCTGGCCTTGGCCCCGAGCACGCCGATCAGGATCGCGGCGACGAGGGCACCGCCGAGGGATCCGGCCACCACACTGCCGCCGAAGAGCAGGGCCGCCGCCGCCCCCGCGAAGGAGAGCTCGCTCACGCCGTGCACGGCGAAGGCCAGGTCGCGCTGCATCACGAAGACGCCGATCAGGCCGCCCACGATCCCGAGCACGGCTCCCGCGATGATCGAGTTCGCGAGCAGGGCGACGAGCTCGCCGTAGTCCTGGAAGGAGAAGATGTCATCCCAGCCGACCATGGGCGCGATGGCTGCCGCCGCGTTCATGCCGCTCCCCCGTGCGCGTGATCACCGTGATCGTGGTGAGGCTCGGCGTCCGGCACGCCCACGACGACCAGACGATCTCCGGCGCGGAGCACGAACACCGGGGTGCCGTAGAGGTCGGTGAGCACGCGGGTCTGCAGCACCTCGTCGGGGGTTCCCAGCAGGAACCGCCCGCCGGCGATGTAGAGGATGCGGTCGACCCGGCCCAGGATCGGGTTGATGTCGTGCGTGACGAACAGCACCGCCGCCTCGCGCTCACGGCGCTGACGGTCGATGATGTCGGTCACGGCGACCTGGTTGGCGAGATCGAGGTTCGACAGCGGTTCGTCGCACAGCAGGAGTGCGGGCTCGTCGGCGAGGGCCTGGCCGACCCGGAGCCGCTGCTGTTCGCCGCCCGAGAGCAGTCCGACGCGGCGATCCGCGAAGTGGGAGGCACCGACCGCGTCGAGCAGTCGGTCGACCTTCGCCCGGTCGCCGCGGTGCGGGATGGGAAAGCCGAAGCGGCTGCCCTGCACCCCGAGGGCGACCAGGTCGCGGGCCCGCATGCTCGTGTCGGGGGCGAGATTCCGCTGCTGGGGGATGTACCCGATGCGGGAGTTGCCCCGATGGACGGGTTCACCCGCCACGCGGATCGTCCCGGATGACAGCGGCTGCAGGCCGAGGATGCTGCGCAGGAGCGTGGTCTTGCCCGATCCGGAAGGACCGAGCACGGCGATGAACTCCCCCGGTTCGACCGTGAGATCGAGGCCGGACCACAGCTCGCGATCCCCGCGGTGCAGGGACGCGTCGGATATCTGGAGTACCGGCTTCTCGCGCTGAAGGGCGCCGCTCACGGCTGGACGGCGGCGGCGAGGCTCTTGATCGCGTCACTCATCCACTCAGAGTACGACGATCCGTCCTCGAGCAGCTCCGTGAAGGCGACGACCGGAACCCCGGCGTCCTTCGCCGCGGTCTCGACGCGCTGGGTCTCGGACCCCCCGGTCTGGGCGTTCGTCAGCAGCGCGGTGACCTGTCCGCTGTCGATCACGTTCAGCGCCTCGAGCAGCACGGCGGGCGCGACGTCAGTGCCCTCTTCGACCGACTCGGCGAAGCCCTCCGGGGTGACGTCGGTGAATCCGGCGGCGGCCGCGAGGTAGCCGGGCAGCGGTTCTGTGATGAAGACGTTGACGTTCGGCACCTCCGCCTTGAGGGTCGCGAGCTCGGTCTCGAAGCCCTCGAGGTCGGCGGTGAGCGTGGCGGCGTTGGCGGCGAACTCCTTCGCGCCGTCGGGGTCGAGCTCGGTCAGTTCATCAGCGATGGCCTCGACGACATGGATCATCGTGTGCGGGTCGAACCACACGTGCTCGTTGAAGCCCTCGATGTGGTCGTGCCCCTCGTGGCCGTCCTCGCCCTCGGCGTGTTCGTGGTCGGCCTCGTCCGTCTGTCCCTCGTCGTCGTGTCCCTCGTTGCCGGGGAAGTCGTGCGAGTACTCGACGGCCGTCACCACGTGCGGATCCTTCGCATCCTGCAGCAGCGTGTCGATGAAGGCGTCGTACCCGCCGCCGTTCTCGATCACGAGGTCGGCCTTCTGCACGGTCAGCCGGTCGCGGGCGCTCGCCTCGTAGGAGTGCGGATCCTGCGACGCCGACGTGATGATCGACTGCACGTCGACGCGGTCTCCACCGATGGTCGACGCGATGTCGCCGTAGACGTTCGTGCTCGCCACCACCGTGATGGTGCCGTCGTCGCCCTCTCCCGCCGAGGGGGTCGAGCATCCGGCCAGCGTGAGTGCGGCGACGGATGCGAGGGCGAGGGCGACGACGGGCTTCTTCATGCCCTCACTCTAAACGCTAATGAGAACCATTATCAAATCGCCTCGGCCGCTCGGTCACCCACGGCCGAAACGGAGACGACCCGACGTCCGCGCGGCGTGTCAGTGCTCGACACCCCGCGCGGGGCGCGGATCATCTCCGTTTCGGCAAAGGGGCGGAAGCTCAGCCGAGCAGACCGGCCGGTGCGATCCAGGCCGTGGCCTCCCCGGGGAGTGCAGAGCCGTCGAGCGGGGCGCTCGCGAGCACGACATCCGCGGCCGCATCCCCGAGGTCGAACGGCTCCGTGCCGAAGTTCGACACGACCTGCCATCCGTTCGGCCGGGTGAAGCGCAGCACGTCGGCACGTCCGGTGTCGATCCACTCCAGGGTCTCTCCGGTCTGCAGCAAGTGTCGGAGGCGCAGGGCCTCGCGGTACAGCGACAGCGTCGACGCCGGATCGGCGGCCTCCACGTCGACCGCGTACTCCGCGAACCACTCGGGCTGCGGCAGGTGCGCGCCCTCGGCGCCGAAGCCGTACGAGGAGCCGGCCGCCGTCCAGGGAAGGGGCACACGGCATCCGTCACGGCCGAGCCCGTCGAACTCCGCACCGCGGAAGAACCCGGGGTCCTGACGCTGTTCCGGCGCGATCTGCGCCACTTCGTGCAGGCCGAGCTCTTCACCCTGATAGAGGTACGTGCTGCCGGGAAGGCCGAGCAGCAGCAGGGTCGCGGCGTGTGCCCTGCGGACTCCGCCCTCGCGGTCGAGGCCGTCCGCCGGACCGCCGGCCTTGACCCACTCCGTGCCCTGCTTGACCGGTCGTCCGTTCAGGGCCGGGAGGCCGTAACGCGTGGCATGACGGGTGACGTCGTGGTTCGACAGCACCCAGGTGGTCGACGATCCGGTCTCCTGCGCCTGCTGCAGGTTGTCGGCGATGATGCTCCGGAACTGCCGCGCGTCGAAGTCGGCCACGAGCAGGTCGAAGTTGAACGCCTGGCCGAGTCCTTCCGCCGAGGCGTACTTGGCACGGCGCTCCGGGGTGTCCACCCACGCCTCGGCCACGGCCGTGCGCGGCGGGTCGTACTCGTTGAAGACCGAGCGCCACTCGGCATAGATCTCGTGCACGTCGTCGCGGTCGACCATCGGGTGCGTGCCCGAGGTGCGGTCCATCGCGTCGAGCTCGGCGCGCGAGGGAAGCGGCTCGCTGAGGTCCTTCGTGAGCATGTGGGCGACGTCGATGCGGAACCCGTCCACGCCGCGGTCCGACCAGAAGCGCAGGGTCTTCAGGAAGTCGGCGCGCACCTCGGGGTGGTCCCAGTTCAGGTCGGGCTGCTCCACGGCGAAGTTGTGCAGGTACCACTGCCCGTCCGCCACCCGCTCCCACGCGCTGCCGCCGAACACGGATTCCCAGTCGGTCGGCGGCTCGGAGCCGTCGGAACCGGTGCCCTCACGGAAGATGTAGCGCTCGCGCGCGGCCGACCCGCGTCCGGCGGCGAGCGCCTCCTGGAACCACTCGTGCTGGTCGGAGGAGTGGTTCGGGACGATGTCGACGATCACGCGGATGCCGCGGGAGTGCAGCGCCTCGACCATGTCGTCGAAGTCGTCGAGCGTGCCGAGCCGCGGGTCGACGTCGCGGTAGTCGGCCACGTCGTATCCGCCGTCGGCGAGTGCGGACGGGTAGAACGGGCTGAGCCATACCGCATCGATGCCGAGGCCCTGGAGGTAGTCGGCCCGGGAGACGATGCCGGGGATGTCGCCGATGCCGTCGCCGTTCGCATCGGCGAAGCTGCGCGGGTAGATCTGGTAGACGGCGGCCTGACGCCACCAGGCGGCGTCTTCGGCGGTGCGGGTCTCGACGAGAAGCGCGTCGGTCATGAGGGGAGAACTCCTTCTCTCTTGCGGTGGTCGTGCGGTGTCAGCCCTTGACGGCGCCCTGCGTGACGCCCTCCATGACCCACCGCTGCGTGAACAGGTAGGCCACGATCGCGGGGGCCATCGCCATCAGGTACGAGGCGAAGGCGACGTTGTAGTTGTTGCTGAACTGGTTCTGGAAGAGGTTCTGCCGAACGGGGAGCGTCTGCAGCGCGGGGTCGGCGATGATGAGCGACGGCATCATGAAGTCGTTCCAGGCGTACAGGAACGCGAAGATGCCGACGGTCGCGCTCATCGGGGCGAGCAGCGGGAAGATCAGCTTCCAGAAGGTCTGCCAGGTGGTCGCTCCGTCGATGCGCGCGCTCTCCTCCAGCTCGATCGGGATCGACCGCAGGAACGCCGTGAACAGCAGCACGCTGAAGCTCAGCTGGAACATGGTGGCGAGGATGATCACGCCGAACGGGTTGTCGAGTCCGACGCGTCCGGTGAGCTGGATCTGCGGCAGGGCCACGACCGGGAACGGGATGAACATCGCCGCGAGCAGGTAGAAGAACGAGTAGCGGAACAGCCGTCGGTCCCAGTTGCGCACGATGGCGTAGGAGGCGAAGGCCGCCAGCACGATGGTCGCGATCACGGTGCCCGCCGTGACGAGCAGGGAGATGCCCGCGCCGACCGGGAACTTCGTGAGCGTCCAGGCTTCGACAAAGCCGTCGATGCTGAACGGCGCCGGGAGAGAGAAGGCGTTGCCGTCGACCGCCTGTCCTGTGGTCTTGAATGCCATCGAGATGGTCACGTACAGCGGAAGGAGCACGGTGACGGCGCACAGGATCAGGATGATCGTGCCCGACCAGTTCACGCGCTCCATGCGGATGCGCGGCTTCTTCCCTGAGGTGGGGATCGTGGTGAGTGTCTGCGTCGACATCAGAGTGCGTTCCTTCCGCGCGTCAGCGACAGCTGGAGGAGGGAGATGAGCACGGCGACGATGAAGAAGATGGTCGCGTTGGCCATCTGGTAGGCGTAGTCGCCGCCGTTGAAGCCCGCGATGATCGTCATCGCGACGCTGCGGGTCGATGTGCCCGGCCCGCCGTTGGTGAGACCGACGATGATGTCGTAGGCGTTCAGGAAGCCCTTGAACCCGAGGATCACGTTGATCACCACGTATCCCGCGACGAGCGGCAACGTGATGCGGGTGAGCTGCTGCGTCTTGCTGGCGCCGTCGATGCTCGCCGCCTCGTACACCTCGCCGGGGACAGAGAGCAGGCCGGCGATGTAGATCAGCAGGGTGCCGGGCACGGCCTGCCAGGCGGTGACGATGACGATCGCGATCCAGGCGAGGTCGGGGTTGGCCAGCAGGCTGGTCTCGAGCCACGGGATGCCCGCTGCTGCTCCCGCCGCCGGGATCGAGTTGGAGAACAGGAAGTTGAAGACGTAGGCGATGATGATGCCCGAGATCACCATCGGGATCACGAAGATGGTGCGCAGGCCCGTCTTGAAGCGGATGCGCGAGGTGAGTCCGACCGCGAGCAGGAAGGCGATCACGTTCACGACGATCACCGTGGCGATCGAGAAACCGAACGTGAACAGGTAGCTCTGCAGGATCGAGGGATCGCTGAACAGCGCGATGTAGTTGGTCAGTCCGTTGAAGCTCCACTCCCCGATGCCGATCGAGTCGGTGAAGCTGAAGAAGATGCCGATGACCCCCGGCACCGTGATCGCGAGGGTGAAGATCACGAGCGTCGGCAGCAGGAACAGGTAGTAGATCGGCTCGACGCGGCGCGTGTGGCGTCGCAGCTTCCGGTCGCCACCCGTGACGATGACGGTCGTGCTGTCGGAAGCAGAGGGAGTTGTCGTGGTGCTCATGATGCGCCCTCCTCGCCGGCGGCGTTGTCCTGGGTCGACGGGATCGGCGCCCGGAAGGCGATGCGTGCCCAGTCGGCGTCCATGGTGCGCAGGATCGAGGTCGGAGAAGCCCCGAGTACCATCGCCTGCGCGTAGTTCATCATCGGAAGCGTCTTGGGCACGAGCACGGACGGGCCCTGATAGATCTGCCCGTTGTCGTAGTACTCGACCATCCCCTCGACCCGGGGGTCGTCGGGGGCGGAAGCGCCCTTCGTAGGCGTGAAGCCGAGCTGCGAGGCGTTGTACTCCTCGATGTTCTGCGGCTCGTAGAGGAACTCGAGGAAGTCGCGGGCGGCCTCCTGATGGCGCGACCCCTCGGGGATCATCGCGGCGAGGTCCATGTTCACGCGCACCCCGACGTCGGCCGGGTCGTTCGTCATCGGCAGCGGGAAGGTGCCCAGCTGCAGGTCGGGTGCGGTCTTCGCGATCTCGCTGAAGGCCCACGGACCCTGCAGGTACATCGCGGCCTCGCCCTTGCCGAAGGCCAGGTTGCCGTCGCCGTAGCCACGGCTCGGGGCATCCGCGTTGGTGTAGTCGTTCGCGAGCTGCAGCATCTTGTCCATCGGCTCGGCGAAGTCCTTCGAGAACGAGACCTCGGAGTCGGGACCGACGTCGGCACCCTCGTCCGCGAGCGCATCGAAGAAGTCGATCACGTCGACGGAGCCGCCCGCGGTGTAGTCGTACCAGCCCTGGCCCACGGTCCAGTCGTCCTTGAAGGTGCCGTAGAACGGGTCGATGCCGGCGGCCTTCAGCTGCTCGCACACCGCAAGCAGCTCGTCCCACGTCGTCGGCACCTCGAGGCCCTGAGCGTCGAAGATCTCCTTGTTGTAGATGACGGAGGCGGCCATCACCGAGTACGGCAGGGCGCTGGTGCGGCCCTCGCAGGAGCCGTACTGGTCCATGAGCGGCTGCAGGTCATCGCGGATGCCCGCAGCGGCGTCGGTCTCGGAGAGATCGGTGAGCGCGCACCGCTGCACGAAACGGGCGATCTCGTAGTTGTAGTTGGCGAGCATGACGTCTGGCGGGTTGCCCCGCACGAAGCTCGCCGAGACGACGTCGACGCCCGAGGTGTCGATCTCGACCTTCACGTCGCTCTGCGAGGAGTTGTACTCGGCGACGAGGGCGGTCATGAACTCGATCGCCTCGCGCTTGCTGAAGGTGAAGCGGATGGTCTCCGCTCCCGAGCCGGGGGCGCATCCCGCGAGCGCCGTGCCGACCAGGGTGACCCCCAGGGCCGCGGCCACCGCTCGCGCCGCGCGTGTTCGTGTGCCAGACACCGTCGTCCTTCCATCCTGTAGATCCGTGCACTAAATCTAGTGAGCGAATTTACTCTGTCGAACGGTACTCTCTCATTGGACGAGAGGAAGGTCAAGCGCCGTGGCAGATGTCTCCGCAGGCTTGGGCACCGGTCGAGCGAGCGTGAGCGCCGTGCTCGACTTCGCCTGGACGGCTGGCGAGTTCACCGCGTCCGAGGCCATGGCCGGCACCTCGCTGACCCGCTCGACCGCCATCGACGCGATCGACACCCTGGTCGGCGCGGAGATCCTCCGTGAACTCCCCAACGCCCGCGCCGCCGGCACCTACCGCGCAGGGCGACCCTCTCGCCGCTTCGTGCTGCCCGCCGACCTGGGCGTCGTGATCGGCGTCGATGCGGGCGACACCCACCTCGCCGTGACCGTGGCCGACCTGCTCGACGAGACGCTCGTGCACCACCGGGTGGAGTTCGATCCGACGCAGACGGTCTCCGAGCGGCGCGCGACGATCCTCGGGCGCCTCGGCGATGCGCTCACCGAAGCCGGGGTCGCGCGCGAGCAGGTGCTCGCCGTGTGCGTCGGGGTCGCGGCACCGGTGAACCGCGACGGCATCTCGCCCCCGCACCCGGAAGGCTTCTGGGAGCGCACGAACCCCGGGCTCGCCGAGGCACTGGAGGGCTGGGCACCCGTCGTGCAGATCAAGAACGACGCCCAGCTCGCCGCGATCGCCGAAGGGGCCGAGGGAGCCGCGATCGGATGCCGCGACTACGTCGCCCTGCTCGCGAGCGAGCGCTTCGGCGGCGGCGTGGTGGTCGACGGGCACGTGCTGCACGGCGCGCACGGCGGTGTCGGCGAGGGCGTCGTGTTCGACCACATCGTGGGTGTCGGCTCGGCGTTCGGCCTGCGCTATGCCGTACAGGACCAGGTGCGCGCGGCAGTCGACTCCGGTGAGATCTCTCACGACAGCGCCGTCGGACGCCTCGTCGGCACACGTCGCATCGACCCTCGACTCGTGCTGACCCTCGCCGCGTCGGGCGACCGGGACGCGGTGCTGATCACCTCCCGCGTCGGGGCCACCGTGGCCCGCGTCGTC
The DNA here is from genome assembly GCF_001557335.1 of Microbacterium sp. CCH5-D1. Lineage (NCBI taxonomy): Bacteria > Bacillati > Actinomycetota > Actinomycetes > Micrococcales > Microbacteriaceae > Microbacterium > Microbacterium sp. CCH5-D1. The sequence goes on along the minus strand of NZ_LSJW01000140.1, from coordinate 9,981 downwards.
GGTGTGCTCGGCAGCATGTACGACCCGGCTCGCGTCATCGTGTGCGGAGCGGTCGCCGAGAGCATCGAGCCCGTGCTGACCGCGGCCCGCCGCATCCTCCCCCAGGAGCTGCACCTGCCCGCTCCGGAGATCCTCGCGTCGACACTCGGCGCGGAGGTCGTCTCACGCGGGGCCGTGGCGACCGCCCGACGCGCGGCCAGGGAGCACGCGGTGCCGCGGTTGGCGGAGGAACGTCTGCGCCAAAGCGCGTAGGCCTGCGCCAGAGCGCGTCGCGTAACGCCTGCGCCAGAGCGCGTCGCGTCAGTCACCACTGCGCGGTCGCTCGTCCGTTCCCGTCGCGCCGCATCAGGCCATCACGCGAGAACAGGCATATCCGCGCCTCGTTGGCTTGATCCCGCGCTCTCGCCTGATGCCGCGGGGGCCGGGACAGCGTCCATCAGTTATGACTCGCCTTGATAGTCGCTCCAGTTGATCCATGAGAGCGCTGCACTGTAGTGATGGCGACTGGCACGAGGATCGTCAACAGAGTTGCTCCCGTGCGCGACACGGGAACTAGTGCGGAAGGTACATCTCCACGATCTCTCTGTACTCACCCGCCGAGATTCGGGATACGTCGACGTCGACGTCGAGGAGGTGGGGATACGCGGCACCGATCTCGTCGTTGTTGAGGGCAAGCCCGCACACGGGACAGCCGAATACGACCGATGCCACCTCCTGCGGCACGAGAGCGCCACTAAGGAGCCCCTCTTCATCGAGCTCGACTTCTATATCAGCCAAGTCGAGGTAGTCGTGCTCGCCCTTTACCCACAGCGTCCCGAGACGCTCGCAGGCGGGGCAGTCTGCCGGCTCCTTGGCCCAACCTAGCGGAGCTATTGCCGTCTCCTGCGCTTCCATCTGCTGGAAGACGAACTCCGCGTTGTCGGCAAGCCGCTCAGCCAGCCCTTCGGCCTTCAGCCTGCACGCGCGCACTCGAACGGCAACGTCTGCTCGGCGTGCGTCATCATGCTCATCGAGCAAAGCTCCCACCAGATCCATCCGATCCGAGGCCCAGAACTGCTTATCGTCATGACCAAGGTGTTTCAGGACGAGCGATGCAACCCGCGTGAGGGTCGCGGCGGCTTGACGATTATCCGCCGTTGCCGCACTGTACATATGTACGGCGGAGTCTCGGTGTTTTACGACGCCCGCAATCTCTGTCCGTAGTGCCTCTAGCGCAGGGATGAGGCGCTCGGCCGCCGCCCGGATCGTAGATGCCTCGGCGCTGCGCTGCTCGTGTAACCATGCAAGGTCGAGTTCAGTCTTCTGTTGCGCGCTGACCATCACGCGCATCACTGCCTCTGATTGGTTCCGGACTGCGAAGACAAGTGCGGGAGCAAGATCAGCGACCACTGCCCGCAAGAGGAACTCCAGAGACATACCTGCATGGATCGCAGATGTCGACTGGCGCAACCTGTCCGTCGCATGGACGTTGTCAAGAACAGAACGCGCAGTCTCAGCCGCGGCTTCGATGAGGTGGTCACGAAGCGGGTTACGAGCGGGTGGCATGCAACCCATTGAAGCAGCAGCAGCGGAGGGGAGATTGCACAGCCTTGGGAAGCTATCATCGGAGGCACTCCGCCCTTGTCCCCCGCTGAGAATGTGGGAGGGTGACGGCATGAAGCGACGCTCCCTAGAAACCGAACCCACGGATCACGACCTCGAACGCCTCGGTGAAGTGCTGAGGCGCGTGGGTGGCGGGAACGTCTCCTGGGGCGCCCAGTCGGTCCTCGACCTATGGATCGTCGAGAAGCGCGCCGAGTTGGACGAGGAGATGTCACGGCGAATCGGCGTTGCGTCCTGGGCGTTGGTTTTCGCGACCGTAGGGCTCGTCCTGTGCACGGCCGGACTCATCTGGGCGACTATACTCGCTTGACCATCGATCCGTGCTACTTCGGCTTTGGACACGGCATAGTGCTTTATCGACATCGGCGCGCGTTGCGCCGCATGGCCAAGACGCTTCCGATGCGCACAATCTGCCATACTCCATTTCATGGGGGAAGAACACTTCATTGGGGAAGAACCTGAACTCACGGAGCTCTTGGATGACAACTCTGGCTGGTTGGTGCCTGGACGCCATTTCGTCGAGATGGAAGACATCTACCGAGAGTTCGTATCGTTCACGCTGGACTGGGACCGTCGAACGATTTGGCTTGGCCTGCAGCAACTTCTACAGCATGCGAAGCAGCTCTTCCCGAGCGGTCGACTTCTTCTCGCTGGAACCTTCGTCTCGAAGCAGGCCGGTCCCTGCGACGCGGTCGAGGTTGCCATCGTGCCCGATGAGCCAAGCGCAGTCGAACTCTGGACCGATGCTGAGGAGCATCGCTTCCAGCTCTGCTCCTCGCTTCACGATGTCATCGTAGGTTCGCTTGGCGCGGACTATTTCGAAGTGCTGCACCCGTTCGGTGGACGCATAGAGTCCTACTTCGTCGTTCCTGACGATGTAGAGCAGATGACGATGTGGATGGGTGGAGTTACTCTTCCCACAGGGCAAGAGATTCTTGGCCACCGCGGGGTGCTGGAGGTGGAGTGGTGATACGAGACGACATCAGCACGCATCTCGCCGGAATTCCTGACGACGACAGCCGTCTCAACCGCCTGCGCCGCAGCTCTCTGACCGCCTATCGTCAGAAGTTCAGTTTGCCGGCGACACAACTTCGCGTCGACATCACTGGCGAGCTCACCGCGACCGTGGTCGCCCAGGTCACGTCAGCTCTACAGCATGCGACCGCGCTGGCAGCGAAGGCGATCCTCGACCCGAAGAACGCGGCAATCACCGTCCAGAGCTCACTATTGGAACGAGCGCCGCTCCTCCCCGTTGGCCAGTCGCGTGGCACCCTCTACTTCGAGTTGCCCCAGCAGGTGGTGCCGACCGACACCATTGAACAGACGCCGGTGGCTGGTCTGACCGAGAACGCAGTGCGTGAGCTCATCGAGATCCTCCCGGAGACCGCCGACGACGAGAGGACGCTGCAGTCACTCCCCAGCCGCCGGCCGCAGTACCGGTCAGCAGTGAAGAAGTTGGCCGAATCGCTTGGGGATGCAGCCTCCATGTCGCTCTCGATGCAACCCACAGGTGGAACAACTCCCGAGACTTCCGTTTTGACAGTCGAACAGGCCCGAGAAGTGCCAGCGCTCCTCGCAGGCACTCAAGACAAGCGGGACATGCTCACGGTCTTCGGAATCCTCGACGGCATGCGCACCCGGCGGCGGCTTTTCTACATCGAGGAGCGCGGCACTACCCAGGAGTTCAGTGGAGCAATTGACGAGGAGCAGATGGATACCGTGATGGGCCTCGTCGGCCAGCAGGTCGTCGCCCGCATCGAGCGTTTGATCCTGCTGCGCGCTGACGGCTCGAAGTCGCATCCGAGCTACGCACTGAAGTCCATCGCTCCGGATGCGAGCCTCGTCTAGGTGCGAACGTTCAATCCAGAGCGGGTCAAAGCCGCCAACCCAAGGTGTTGCGAGCAGAACTCACGGGTTTGACTACTTCTTCGAGCAGTAGCCCGCGAGATGCGTGTGCGAGATGACACCGTTGGGATGGCTTCATCGCCGTCGCAGTTGGCTTGCTACGGCGCCTCACCGTGGATCTGGTCTGTGAGTTGCTTGCCGGTCGATCCACCCGTCACGTTTAGGACCGCGTTAGCGACGGCTCGATCCCGCTGGGTCAGAATGCGTGACTCACCACCGAGAATCTCATCGACTGAAGCTTGCCCTTGCGAGAGCAACTACTTGGTTAGGTGCACATGATTTGGCGCGGATCGACTTTAGCCGTCATCTGCATCGCTTGGCCCGACGTCTCACATCAGTCCACCAGCAGTGCGGGCTCCTCGAGGATCGAGGCGACGTCGGCGATGAAGCGGCTCATGCCGTCGCCGTCGATCACGCGGTGGTCGAACGATCCGGCCACCGTGGTCACCCAACGGGGGCGCACCTCGCCGTCGACGACCCACGGCTTCTGGCTGATGGTCCCCATCGCCACGATGCCCGCCTCGCCGGGGTTGATGATCGGGGTGCCGGCATCCATCCCGAACACACCGATGTTCGTGATCGTGATCGTGCCGCCCTGCTGATCGGCCGGCGGGGTCTTGCCGTCGCGGGCCGTGAGCGTGAGACGGTTCAGCGCCCGCGCCAGCTCCTTCATGCTCAGGTCCTGCGCGTCCTTGATGTTGGGCACGAGCAGGCCGCGCGGGGTGGCGGCGGCGATACCGAGGTTCACGTAGTGGCGGACGGCGATCTCGGCTCCGGACTCGGTCTCGATCCAGGCGGCGTTGACCATCGGGGTGCGACGGGCGGCCCAGATCACGGCGCGGGCCATGATGAGCAGCGGCGAGACCTTGATGTCGGCGTAGTCGGGCGAGGCCTTGAGGCGCTTGACGAGATCCATCGTGCGGGTGGCGTCGATCTCCTTCCACACCGTCACGTGCGGGGCCGAGTACGCGCTCTGCACCATCGCCGACGACGTGGCCTTGCGCACACCCTTGACCGGGATCGACTCGGTGCGGTCGTCACCTGCAGCCGACGGACGCGTTGCGGTGAGGCCGCGAGCGAGTCCTGCCGGCGCGGCCTGCGGGGCGGGCACCGTCTCCTCGCGCACGGTCCCCCACTCGGGGGTCTCGATGTTGCGGAAGACGCTCGCCTGCGAGGCGTGCTTCATCACGTCGTCGCGCGTGACCTCCCCGTCGGCACCAGTCGCGGCGACCGCGGTGAGGTCGACGCCGAGGTCGCGCGCGAGCTTGCGGATCGGCGGCTTCGCGATCACCCCCACCGAGGAGCGGACGGGTCGCTCGGCCGGACGCTTGCGCCGCGAGGTGGCTCCGCCTCCCGTGCCGTAGCCCACCAGCACGGAGCCGCCGCCCTCTTCCGCCGCCGGCGCTGCAGGAGCCGGAGCGGCCGCAGTGCCGGCCGCCGGCTCGGTCAGGAACGTGATGATGGGGGTGCCGACCTCGACGGTCGTGCCCTCGGCAGCGAGGAGCTCGCCCACCACGCCCGCGTACGGCGACGGCAGCTCGACGAGCGACTTGGCCGTCTCGATCTCGCACACCACGTCGTTGATCGCGACGGTGTCGCCAGGAGCGACCTTCCAGGCCACGATCTCGGCCTCGGTCAGGCCTTCTCCGACGTCCGGAAGGGTGAAGTTCTGCGTGCTCATGACGAGTCCTTTCGGCCGAGCGGAAGTGTCAGTATGCCAGCGAGCGGTCGACGGCCTCGAGGATGCGGTCGGCATCCGGGAGGTATGCGCCTTCGAGCTTCGCGGGCGGGAACGGGGTGTCGTAGCCGGAGACGCGCAGCACCGGAGCCTCGAGCGCATAGAACGCGCGCTCCATGACGGTCGCGGCGATCTCACCGCCGATGCTGCCGAAGCCCTGGGCCTCCTGCGCATAGACCATGCGTCCGGTCTTGCGCACCGAGTCGAGGAGGGGTTCGTAGTCGACCGGCGAGATCGAGCGCACGTCGACGACCTCGCAGCTCGTGCCCTCGGCCTCGGCGAGCGCGGCGGCCTGCAGGAGAGTGGTGACCATCGCACCGTGTCCGACCAGAGTCACGTCGCTGCCCGTGCGCACGACGCGCGAGGAGTGCAGTGGAACGGCCGAGGCGTCGAGCTCGACCTCGCCCTTCTGCCAGTACCGGCTCTTCGGCTCCATGAAGATCACCGGGTCGTTCGACGCGATCGCCTCCTGGATCATCCAGTACGCATCGTTCGGCGTCGACGGCGACACCACACGCAGGCCGGGGGTGTGCGCGAAGTACGCCTCCGGGCTCTCCTGGTGGTGCTCGACCGCGCCGATGTGTCCGCCGTACGGAATGCGGATCACGATCGGCATGCTGATCGCCCCCTCATGCCGGTTGGTCAGCTTCGCCAGCTGCGTGGTTATCTGGTCGAACGCGGGGAACACGAATCCGTCGAACTGGATCTCGATCACCGGGCGGTACCCAACCATCGCCATGCCGATCGCCGTGCCGACGATCCCGGACTCGGCCAGCGGGGTGTCGAGCACCCGGCGGTCGCCGAAGTCGCGCTGCAGATGCTCCGTCACACGGAAGACGCCGCCGAGCTTGCCGATGTCCTCGCCCATGAGCAGGACCTTCGGGTCGTTCTCCATCGCCTTGCGCATACCCGCATTCAGCGCCTTGCTGAGCGGCATCGTCTCCAGAGTCACTGGGCTCCTCCTTCGAAGGACGCCTCGTACTGCGCATGCCAGGCCTTCTGCTGGTCGATCAGCGGATGCGGCTCGCTGTACACGTGGTCGAACATCTTGTCGGCGCTGGGCGGCCCGAGCTCGACCGTGCGGGCGCGCAGATCCTCTGCGGCATCGGCCGCCTCGGCCTCGACATCGGCGAACAGCTGCTCCGACGCTCCGCGCGCTTCGAGGAAGGCCCGCATCCGCACGATGGGATCGCGACCGGCCCAGTGCTGCTCCTCGTCGCTGCCCCGGTACTTGGTCGGGTCGTCGCTCGTCGTGTGGGCGCCGAGCCGGTATGTCACGGCCTCGATGGCCTGCGGCCCCTTGCCCTCGCGGGCCTCGTCCAGCGCGACACGGGAGACGGCGTAGCTGGCGAGCACGTCGTTGCCGTCGACACGGACGCTCGGGATGCCGTAGCCCGCGCTGCGCTGCACGAGCGGCACGCGTGACTGGGTGGAGACGGGCACCGAGATGGCCCAGTGGTTGTTCTGCAGGAAGAACACCGTCGGAGCCTGGTAGCTCGCGGCGAAGACCATCGCCTCGTGCACGTCGCCCTGGCTGGATGCGCCGTCGCCGTAGTAGACGATGACCGCCTCGTCGCGGTCGAGATCACCGGAGCCGGTGCGTCCGTCGAAGGCGAGGCCCATGCCGTAGCCCGCGGCGTGCAGCACCTGCGATCCGAGCACCAGCGTGTACAGCCGGGTGTTGCCGTTCTTGGGGTCGGTCGGGTCCCACCCGCCGTGCGAGACTCCGCGCATCAACTTGATGATGTCGACCGGATCGACGCCGCGGATGCGGGTGACGGCGTGCTCGCGGTAGGAGGGGAAGATCGTGTCCTGCGCGCGGAGCGCGCGCCCGGAGCCGACCTGCGCCGCCTCCTGCCCGCGACTCGGGGGCCACAGAGCCAGCTGGCCCTGCCGCTGCAGGTTCGTCGCCTGGGTGTCGATGGCCCGGATGACGACCATGTCCCGGTAGAACTGCTCGAGTTCCGCATCGCCGATCGCGTCGATCAGAGGAAGGTACCGTTCTGCGGCGGCGGACGGAGCGTACCGTCCGGTCTCGTCCAGAACGCTCACAAGGGGTGTCTCGGAGGTGGTCACGCTCTCACGCTACCCGCGCCCGCATGCCAGGTCACGCATACCTAGGACGCCCTCGTAAATGCCTGGAAACCGGATAAATCCGCGAGAACGCGCGGAATGCGGCGACTCAGCGGAGGGAGCCGGCGACCTCGAGCACGCGGGCGATGGAGTCCTCCTCGCCCACCGAGATGCGGATGCCGTCGCCGGAGAACGGACGCACGATGAGGTCGTTCTCGACGAATGCGGCAGCCACCTCGTCGGTGCGTTCGCCCGCGGGCAGCCAGACGAAGTTCGACTGGGAGTCCGGCACCTCCCACCCCTGTGCACGAAGCCCCTCCACGAGACGGCCGCGGCGTTCGACGATGACGGCGACGCGCTCCAGGAGCTCCGATTCGGCGTCGAGGCTGGCGATCGCGGCGTTCTCGGCAGCGGAGGTGACCGAGAGCGGGATGCCGGTCGTGCGGGCGGCGTCGAGCACCTTCTCGTGCCCGATCGCATAGCCGACGCGCAGCCCGGCGAGACCGTAGGCCTTCGAGAAGGTGCGCAGCACCACCACGTTCGGGTGCTGCTCGAACACGCGCTCCGCCAGACCGTCGACCGCACCCGGCGCCGTGACGAACTCGGCGTAGGCCTCGTCGAGGATGATCAGGATGTCGCCGGGCACCCGCGCGACGAAGGCGGCGAACTCGGCCGAGGTGATGATCGGACCGGTCGGGTTGTTGGGCGTGCACAGGATGATCGCGCGGGTGCGCTCGGTCACCGCATCCGCCATCGCTTCGAGGTCATGGCGGGAGTCGGCGGTGAGCGGCACCTGCACACCGGTCGCTCCGGCGACGAGCGGAAGGCTCGGGTACGCCTCGAAGGAGCGCCACGCGTAGATGACCTCGTCGCCGACCGAGGCGGTGGCCAGGATCAGCTGATGCAGGATCGACACGCTGCCCGAGGCCACGTGCACCTGGTCGGGCTCGACCCCGTAGCGCGCACCGAGACGCGCGCGCAGGCGACCGGCGGTGGCATCCGGGTAGCGGTTGATGGGAGTGGTGCTCTGCAGCGCGTCGAGCACCGACGGCAGCGGGTCGAACGGGTTCTCGTTGCTCGACAGCTTGAACGCATCGGGGCCGGCCTGCTTTCCCTGGCGATACGGAGCGAGAGCGGCGATGGCGGGACGGATGCGGGGCAGGATCGGCTCGGTCACGAGGTCGAGTCTACGAGGGCGGGCGAGCACAGCCCGAGGGGACGGATCGCGCTCGTTCGCCCCCTGTCGCGGCTCGATGCCCGGTGGTACCATTCTGGTATGGCGATGACGGTGCGACTCCCGGAAGAACTCGATGCCCAGCTCGGCGAGCTGGCATCGAGGCGACACACGTCCAAGCACGCACTGCTCATCGAGGCTACGGACCGCTTTCTCCGCGAGGAGGTCACGACCGAGCAGGCCGTGTCGATCGCCCGCGGGGTGGCTGACCGATACGCAGATCTCCTCAAGAAACTCGAAGACGCGTGACTCGATATGTCGAGCTTCCGCACGCAGTAGGCATCACAGAGGAGCTCGGGCTCCACATCCGAGACATCGGGCTTCTCTCCTCCGCGCTCGCCCGACCGTCGAGTTCGATGTTCGGAGTCGAGGCCTACCCGGATCTCGAAGTCAAGGCAGCAGCTCTCCTGTCGTCCCTGAGCCAGAATCACCCTCTGTTTGATGGCAACAAGCGCTTCTCCTGGGTCCTCACCCTGACGTTCCTCGAGATGAACAACGTCATCATCGACATGGAGACGGAGGTTGCCTTCGACCTCATCCTCCGGACGGCGCAGAGCAAGTCCTCCCTGGACGAGGTCGCTGCGCTTCTGCGCGCTCACTTCCGCTGAGCACCCGACGGACTTCGCACTGACACGCACGAGAGTCCGTGGGACACTGGTCGGACTATGCGCTTCATCATCCGCGTCGTCGTCAACGCCTTCGCCCTCTGGGTCGTCACGCTGATCCCTGCCCTGCAGGTGACCATCAGGGCCTTCCCGCCCGGCGAGACGCTGCAGCTGGTGCTGACCCTGCTCGCGGTGGCCGCGATCTTCGCACTCGTGAACACGATCATCGGAACGGTCGTGAAGATCGTCGCGTTCCCGCTCTACATCATCACCTTCGGCCTGATCGGCTTCCTGATCAACGGGTTCCTGCTGTGGCTGACCGCCTGGATCACGAGCGGATTCGGCTGGGGTCTCACGGTCGGCGACTTCTGGTGGGGCGTGCTCGCAGCACTGATCATCTCGGTGATCAACGGCATCTTCGGATTCATCCTGCGCCCGCAGAGCAAGAGCCGTCGCGACTGACCCGCTGACACCGCGGTGACAACCACCGGCGACAGCCACCACGTCACCCGCTCCGCTCCGCGCGGTACTCGGTGCGCTCGACCTCGACGGCCCGCCCGAGCTCATCCCAGTACCCGTCGAGAGCCACCGCGCGAGGGTCGGTCGACGCATCCACCATCTCGGCGGTCTCGATGTACGTCTCGAGACCGTGGGTCTTCAACCGCAGGTCCTCGACGCCGTCCCCCGGATCACCGACCCGCGAGGCGGTGAAGCTGTCGGGCGACCCCGTCCCCTCTGCCGACCCGCCCGCGGCGAGCGCCGATACGACATCGTCGGTGTGACGGAGCTGGATCAGCGTCTGCTCCTCCCGGAGTGTCGGTTCG